>JPPB01000071.1 GCA_001483205.1 alpha proteobacterium 3107 | reverse complement strand
CGCCCGTTCGGCCCTGAAACGGTCCACCGGACCGTTTCCGAGACGGGCCTCACCCCCCGGCAGGCGCTCAAAACGCCTCAACCATTTGGAACGTATGGATTTTATGGAAAGGGCGTCGCCAATGTAGACTGTCGGAAAAAGCGCCCGCTCAGTCAGGCGGCTGCCCGGCTCAACCAGTATGCAGAAGTCTCCAGAGGCCTTCCCAAGCCCCGGCCCTGTTCCTGCCCGGTCGCAAGACCGGGCCGCGCCGTCCCACCTCTCAATGGGGTGAGAAGGCGCGCGCCCCCTACGGACCGGGCGCGGGGCCTTTTGGGGCGTGCGCGCGCTACCGGTCCAGCGCCACCGTGATCGCCGCCGCGACTTCCTCAATCGCGCCCAGCCCGTCAACCACGCGCAAATTGCCCTTGGCGTGGTAATAGCCGATCAGCGGCGAGGTTTTCTTATAATATTCCATCAGCCGGGTGCGCAGGCTGTCCTCATTGTCGTCCGCCCGGCGTTTGAACTCCGTCCCGCCGCAGGTTTCGCACACGCCGTCCGCCGGGATCGGCTTGCTCAGGTCGTTATAGACCTCACCACATGTCGCACAGGTGGACCGCGCCGTGATCCGGGCGACCAGCGCCTCATCATCGACGCGCATCTCGACCACCGCATCAAGCGTCTGCCCTTCATCCGCCAAAAGCTGCCCCAGCGCGTCGGCCTGGGCCAGAGTGCGCGGAAAGCCGTCAAAGATGAACCCGGCGCCCCCGTCATCTGCCAGCCTTTCCCGGATCAAACCGATAACAATCTCATCCGTCACCAGCCCGCCCGCGTCCATGATCGCCGCGACCTTCCGGCCCATTTCGGTGCCCGAGGCCCGCGCCGCGCGCAGCATATCCCCGGTCGAAAGCTGGATCATCCCCCGTTCTTCGACCAGCCTGCGCGCCTGCGTGCCCTTGCCCGCCCCCGGCGGCCCGAGAAGAATGATGTTCATCGCCCTGTTGTCCCCCCCCTCTTCCTGTCGCGCTTGCGGCCCTTGCCGCGCAGTTGCGAGCGCTCAATCAGCCCCTCATACTGATGCGCGAGCAGATGGCTTTGCACCTGCTGGATCGTGTCCATAGTCACCGATACCACAATCAGCACCGATGTGCCGCCGAAATAGAAGGGGATCGCCAGCTCTGAGCGCAGAATCTCGGGCAACAGGCAGACGGCGGCCAGATAGGCAGAGCCGAGCACCAGAATCCGGGTGACCACATAATCCAGATACTCCGCCGTGCGCCTGCCGGGGCGAATGCCGGGAATAAACCCGTTCTGGTTCTTCAGGTTGTCCGCCACGTCATCGGTCTTGAACGACACATTGAAGGTGTAGAAGAAGGTGAAAAACACGATCATCGCGGTAAAGAACGCCAGATAGAGCGGCTGGCCGGGGCCGAAATAGGCCAGAACCACCGACATCACCGGCCCGGTCTGGCTGCCCGAAAAGGTCGAGACCGTCGTCGGCAGCAGCAGAAGCGAAGAGGCAAAGATCGCCGGGATCACCCCCGCCGGATTGACCTTGAGCGGCAGGTGGCTGGCCCCGCCGTCATACACCTTCATCCCCACCTGACGGCGCGGATACTGGATGTGGATTTTGCGCAGGCTGCGCTCCATAAACACCACAAAGGCAATCACCGCCACCACCATCACCAGCACACCCACGATCACCGCAGGGCTGAGCGCGCCCGACCGCCCCTGGCTGAAGAACTGCGCCAGCGCTGCCGGAATCTCGGCGACAATGCCGACAAAGATGATCAGCGAAATGCCGTTGCCGACCCCGCGCGCGGTAATCTGTTCCCCCAGCCACATCAGGAACATGGTGCCGCCGACAAGGGTGATGACGCAGGACAGGCGGAAAAACAGCCCCGGATCGGTAACCAGCTCTCCCGCTTCAAGGCTGACCGCCAGCCCCCAGGCCTGAAAGGTCGCCAGCGCCACGGTGCCGTATCGGGTATACTGGTTGATTTTCTTGCGGCCCTGTTCGCCCTCTTTCTTCAGTTGTTGCAGTTGCGGCATCATGGCGGCCAGAAGCTGCACGATGATCGAGGCCGAGATATAGGGCATGATGCCAAGCGCGAATATCCCCATCCGGGCCAGCGCGCCGCCGGTAAACATCGACAGCACACCGCCCAGACCGCTGGCCGCCTGGTCCATAAATTCGCGCAACGCCACGCCGTCGATCCCCGGCACCGGGATATAGGTGCCCAGCCGATAGACGATCAGAAGTCCGATAGTGAAAAGAATGCGCTGTCTGAGTTCGGTCGCCTTGCCAAGGGCGCTCCATCTCATGTTCGCTGCCATTTGCTCTGCGGCGGATACCATACCAGACGGCCTTTCTTTCGTCAAAAGCGCCGCTGGCCGTTTTCCGGCCCGGCGGCACCAGGGAAAACTCTGAACATATGTAAGCAGCCCGCGGGCCGCTCACAAGCGCTTATTCCGCCACTGCCGCCTTTGTGACCGTCAGAGAGCCACCGGCCTTTTCGACGACCTCAACGGCAGAGCGGGACGCACCGGTGACCTCGATGGATGCGCGGGCGGAAAAGTCGCCCTTGGCCAGCACCCGGATACCGTCGCGCCTGCGCCGCACAAGGCCGCAGCCCACCAGCACGTCCTCGGTGATTGCCTGTTCGGGGTCAATCTTGCCCGCATCAATGAATTTCTGGATCAGGCCGAGGTTGACGGCGGCGTATCGCTTGCGGTTCGGCTTGTTGAAGCCACGCTTGGGCAGGCGCTGATAGAGCGGCATCTGCCCGCCCTCATAGCCGTTGAGGGCCACGCCGGAACGGGATTTCTGGCCTTTCATGCCGCGCCCGCCGGTCTTGCCCTTGCCGGAACCGGGGCCGCGCCCGATGCGCTTTGCGGGTTTCGCCGCGCCGGGATTGTCACGCAATTCGTGCAGTTTCATGTCGCTTCTCCTTCATGCCGGATGTGACCCCCGAAGCGGATGAGGCCAAACGCGGCGGTGTCTACAGGTGATCCGGCCCGCCCGTGCGGGGCCGTCGGGGGCGTATATATGGGCGGCAGGGCGGGCGCAAGCCCCTTGGGTCTTCACAGAAAGCCGGGGGCTTGGCATTTCCGTTCCCGCAGGCTATGACCGTTTCCATGCAAGCGATGACTGACATCACCCTCTGCATTATTACCCCCTGACATACGTCTTGCGGGCCTTTCTTCCTGTTTTCATCCGACCTCGAAGTTGCTAAGCCCGCGGCGTCCGCTGGCGAGAACACATGATGGCCGAGATAAAACTCTACAACACCGCAACCCGAAGCAAACAGGTCTTTGCCCCGATCGACCCGCAGAACGTGCGGATGTATGTCTGCGGGCCGACGGTCTATGACCGCGCGCATCTGGGCAATGCGCGCCCGGTTGTCACGTTCGATGTGCTCTATCGGCTGTTGCGCCACGTCTATGGTGCCGCGCATGTGACCTATGTGCGCAACATCACCGATGTGGATGACAAGATCAACGCCCGCGCCGGGGAAAGCGGGCGCGACATCGCCGAGATCACCGCCGAGACCGCACAGTGGTATCTGGAGGACATGGGCGCGCTCGGCGCACTGGAGCCGGACGCGATGCCGCGCGCAACCGATTTCGTGCCCCGGATGGTGGCGATGATCAAGACGCTGATCGCGCGCGGCCATGCCTATGAGGCCGAAGGGCATGTGCTGTTTCGCGTCCGGTCCTGCGCGGATTACGGCGCACTGTCGGGCCGCTCGGTCGATGACATGATCGCGGGCGCGCGGGTCGAGGTCGCGCCCTATAAGGAAGACCCGATGGATTTCGTGCTCTGGAAGCCCTCTGCCCCGGCCCTGCCCGGCTGGGACAGCCCGTGGGGGCGGGGACGACCCGGCTGGCATATCGAATGCTCGGCCATGAGCCACGCGCTGTTGGGAGAATCGTTCGATATTCACGGCGGCGGGGCGGACCTCATGTTCCCGCACCATGAAAATGAGCGCGCGCAAAGCCGCTGCGCCCATCCCGACGGCGATTTCGCACGGGTCTGGATGCACAATGAAATGCTGCGGGTTGAGGGGCAGAAAATGTCCAAATCGCTGGGCAATTTCTTTACCGTGCGCGATTTGCTTGACCGGGACGTGTCGGGGGAAGTGATCCGGTTTGTGTTCCTGCAAACCCACTACCGCAAGCCGATGGACTGGACGGATGAAAAGGCCGAACAGGCACGGGCGTTCTTACGGGCGGTTTGGGGGCTGGTCGGTGATGCCGTGGCGACAGAGCCATCCGCGAAGGTGCTCGCGGCGCTGGCCGATGATCTGAACACACCACTGGCGATTACAGAGCTTCACGGGATGGCAGCGGCGGTGCGGGCTGGCAAGGGCGATGCCGGGGAGTTGCTGGCCACCATGAAGCTCTTGGGGCATTTCACCTCTGAACCGACGGCCATTGCCTTTGGGGGCGGGCATTCGGACGAGCAGCATAAGGCCGCCGATGCGTTGGCGCACCAGTGGATGGCCTTCCGGCAGGCCGGGAATTTTGAGGCCGCTGACCGGCTGAGGGCGCGCGCCGCCGAGGAAGGCGTGGAGCTGCGGGTTGTGAAGGAGGGCGGCGCGCAATTAGCTAAGGT
>JPPB01000070.1 GCA_001483205.1 alpha proteobacterium 3107 | reverse complement strand
GTCTCGGTGGTGTCAGCCAAAGCCGAGGTGGGCGAGCGGCGGGGTGCCCTCGGCACCACCCTGCGCCAGCCACTCGAAACCCTGATGCGGGAAATGGAGGCCCTGCCCCGATCCGGCGGGACGGTTACCATCCGCCGCATCGGGCAGGAGTCCGCCCACAATGATACCGGTGCGAAATTCCTGCGGCCATGACAGGCTTGAAACCCGCATTTGCCCCCCTATATCTGACTTGTCCGGGTGCCGCGATGCGGGCCCGACATCCTGAACCGGCCTGTCCGCCTGAAGGAGGGCCACCCCAGTTATCGCTCAAAGGAGGATGACCCATGAGAGCTTTTGACCTTTCCCCCCTCTACCGCGCATCCGTCGGGTTCGACCAGATGGCCGACCTCATGGACAGGATGCTCGCGAATGACGTTGGCAAGGCGTCCTATCCCCCCTATGACATTGAGAAAACCGCCGATGACACCTATCGCATCTCGATTGCCGTCGCCGGGTTTTCCGATGATGACCTTTCGGTCGAGGTCCGGGATCAGTCGCTGATCGTCGTGGCCCGGAAGAAAGAGGACAGCAAGGACGGGGGCCGCGCCTTTCTGCATCGCGGCATTGCCACGCGGGCGTTCGAGCGCCGCTTTCACCTGGCCGATCATGTGCGGGTGACCGGGGCCGACCATGTGGACGGGATGCTGCATATTGACCTTGTGCGCGAGGTGCCCGAGGCGCTGAAGCCGCGCCGGATCGCCATCACCAATGGCCGGACTGTCGAGGCCAAAGTGCTGGAAACGGCAGGCTGACGGCCCGCCCGTGGCCCGTGTGCGTAACCGTGACTGTGCCCGGACCCCGGGCCGAACCCCCAACAGAGGCGCGCCGCCCGGCGCGCCTTTTCCCGTGGTGAGGCCTTTGCATATTGACCGCGCCGGAACAGCGCCATCGCCAGAGGACAACCGCCGGTGACAAGGCCGTTTCTCATCCTTCAGCTGCGCCCCGAAACCCAGGCGTCCGACGATGAATTTCACGCCATTCTGGAAAAGGGCGGGCTGAGCGGGGACCGGGCGCATCGTATCCGGCTGGACCAGACCCCGGCCATTGGCGATGTGCGGCTTGAAGACTATGCAGGCGTTATCGTCGGCGGCGGGCCGGGCTGTGTCAGCGACGCACCGGGTAAGAAAACCCCCATCGAGCAACAGATTGAGGATGCGGTCATGGCGCTGATGCCCGCCATCACCGCGCGGGATTTTCCGTTCCTCGGCTGTTGCTACGGGATCGGCATTCTCGGCCATCATCTGGGCGGCGTGGTCAGCAAGGCCCGTTACGGCGAACCCGTGGGCGTTTCCGGGTGTCGCCTGACCGCAGAGGGCGCGCGTGATCCGCTGCTGGCCGGGGTCAGACCGGCGTTTCAGGCGTTTGTCGGCCACAAGGAAGCGTTGCAGGCGCTGCCCCGTGGTTGCGCGCATCTGGTCAGCTCTGCCGCCTGCCCGTATCAGATGATCCGGTTTGGCCGGAACGTCTATGCCACCCAGTTTCACCCCGAAGCCGATGCCGCCGTTTTCGAGGTGCGGATCAACACTTATCGCCACGCGGGTTATTTCCCGCCACAGGACGCCGCGCGGCTGATCAACATGTGCCGGGCCGCCGAGGTGGACATGCCGGAGCGCATCCTGCGGAATTTCGTCGCCCGCTACGGGTGAGGACGGGGGCGTGGCGCGCGCTCCCCATGAAAAGCCCCGGCCTCAGTGCCGCAGGTGGATATTGAACCGGGCGCGCAGCGCTTCCTCGACCCCGGCGGGAAACCTGACCGATGACGGCTCTGACAGGATCGCCTCTTTCCGCGCCTTCGCGCTTTCGATCAGATCGGGGCGGCCCCTTTCATCCCACTCCTTGGGCGAACTGCGGTCCCCGAGCGTCGGATACACATATTCCGTCTGCATCAGCGCCAGCGTTTGCTCCGTGCCCAGATAATGCCCCGGACCCTCAAGACAGGTGGCGCGGATCGTCTCCAGGCTCACATTGTCCTCGGTCACCTCAATGCCGCGCACGCACCGCATGGCCTGTCCCAGCAGGTCATCGCCCAGAATCAGGCTCTCCAGACAGAACCCGAGCAGCGAGGCGTGCATCCCGGCGGCTTCGTAAACCATGTTCAGCCCGGCAAGCCCGGCCATCACGTTCGAGGTCGCCTGCTCCCACCCCGCCTGCATATTCGGCAGCTTGGCGTCGGCAATCCCGGCGGCGGCCCCCCCCGGTATGTCATAGAACCCGTGCATCTGCGCGCAGGCCGCCGTCAGCAGCGCCTGCTCGCCCGAACCACCCGACATCGCCCCGGTGCGCAGGTCAGACACGAACGGCCAGGTGCCGAAGATCGCCGGATGACCGGGCCGGATCGCGTTCACATAGACAAGCCCGGCAAGGCATTCGGCCACCGCCTGCACCACGGCCCCGGCAATCGGGGCGGGTGCGGTGGCCCCCGCCTGCCCGGCGGACAGCAACAGCACCGGCATCCCGCCCAGGATACATTTCTCCATCACCTCGCAGCTTTCGGTGGCGAATTTCATCGGCGGCACGACGAAACAGTTGGAGTTGGAAACGAAAGGCCGGGCGCGCCATGCGGCCTCCCCCCCCGCCATCATGTGCAGCATCTCAAAGGCATCCTCTATCCAGCTTGGTTCAGTGAAAGAGGTGCCCACATGCTTGGTGGTTCCCGAACAACAGGCATAGAGCGTGTTCAGGTCCATTTCCCGGTTGTCGGTGATGTCGCGCGCCACCATCGGGCGTTGCAGAAAGTGGATATTGTCGAGCTGCTCGGCGATGCGCGCGGCGTCGTGCAAATCCTGCAAAGTGCTGTCGCGATAGGTTCCGGTTTCAATATCAACCAGATGCACCGCCGCGCCCGCAGTGCCGTAATGGACCCGCGCGCCGGACAGTTCCATGTCGAATTTCGCGTCCCTGCCGAACAGGGTAATCGAGCGGTTGGCGCGGGCGATGGTATCCTCGATCAGCGCCCGCGGGAAATGCAGGCGGCCATCGTTGCCGAGGATTGCCCCGGCGGCGGTCATATAGTCGATACCCGATTGCGGTGCATCGGCAAGGCCGATTTGCTCAAGCGCGGCGAGGGCGGCCTCGTGGATGCGTTTCATTCCGGTCTCTGACAGGGGCCGGTAGGCTCCGCCGGAAAGACCGGCGCGCACCGGGCGCAGGTTTTCGGCCAGGGGCGCGGCGCGGTCGGCGCGGCGGGCGGCGCGTCCGCCGGAGCGGCGGGATTGGGGTTTGCTCATTGTTCTGATCTGTCCGGTATGCAGGGGGGCGGCTGTGAAAGGGGCGGCAGGGATGACGGCGTTAACCGCGCCACGGCCGCCCGCGCGCGGCCCGCCCGCGCCCGGCCCCTATCGTGCGCACGATCAGGTCGATTTTCCAGCCCTCATCACGCATGTGCGCTCTCCGGATCGTTATGAATAGGTGACGCAGAAAACGGGCCGTGTCCAGCGTTTTTCCGCCCGGCCTTGTTTTTTTGGTAACCACGGGCGGGCAGACGGGGGTCAGATTGGGGGCAGACCATCCCGGCAAAGTGTGCCGGACGCGCGCGGGGCGCATAAAGGCCGCCTATCTCCTCGCCCGGCGGTCCGGCAGGGTCAGGCCCGAGACCTGCTCGGCAACCGGTGCCGTCGCCAGCGGGTGGGTATCGGCGCGATAGTCCACCGACCGGCGATACTCCTGCCATTCCCCGTGACGATAGACCTCAAGGGCGGAAAAATTCGCCTTATAGTCCATCTTGACGCTGCCGGGAATCCAGTATCCCAGATAGACATGGGGCAGGCCCGCCTCCCGCGCGATCTCGACATGATCAAGGATCACATAGGTGCCGAGTGACAGCCGCCCGTGCTCGGTGGCATAGAAGGAATAGACCATCGACAGGCCGTCATCGAGCACATCGGTCAGGCAGACGGCCAGCAACTCGGCCTCTGTGCCGTCCTCACCGGGCAGCCAATACTCGATCAGCCGGGTGCGGATCGGGGTTTCCTCCACCATCGACGCGAACTCGAAAATATCCATATCCGCCATGCCGCCATTGATATGCCGGGCGTCCAGATAATCCCGGAACAGGGCATAGTGTTCCTCGGTGGCCCAGGGAGAGCTGACCTCGCGCCGGATGTCGCGTGTGCGGCGCAAGACCCGGCGCTGGCTTTTTGAGGGCGTGAAATCGGCGATGCGGATACGCGCCGACAGACAGGCCGTGCATTCCGGACAGGACGGGCGGTAGAGCACATTTTGCGACCGCCTGAACCCCTGTTTGGAGAGCGAATCGCTCAGCCGTTCGGCGTCGTCCCCCTGCAAAGAGGTGAACAACTTTCGCTCCATCCGGCCCTTGAGGTAGGGGCAGGGCTGGGGGGCAGTCACATAGAACTGCGGGGCGATGGGAAGCGAATGGCGCATTTCCGAACCTGTCAGGTGTCTGGAAAGAGCCTAGCAACGGAATTGCTTTCCGCCAATATCTTTTACGTCCGGTTAGGGGGTGTTTACGTCCGGTTAGGGGTTTGGGGGCGCGAAACGGCGTGGGGGATGTCCGGGCGGCGGTGGGGGCCGCCCGAAGGGGGGGGTCAGGCGTCCGCCGCAGGGGGTTC
>JPPB01000069.1 GCA_001483205.1 alpha proteobacterium 3107 | reverse complement strand
CCCTGCCCGCAAACTCCTCAACGCCGGTCTGCGCGCGCTGCGGCTGGCCGCGCTGTTCCGGCGCGCGCGCCCCGACCGGATCATCGCCTTCACCGAGAGCGCGAATTTTGCCGCCATTGTCGCCGCGACGGTAACCGGCCAACTCGACCGGCTGCAAATCAGCACACGGGTTGACCCCGCGACCAAGCCGCCCGCGCACCGTGCCCTGATGCCGCTGCTCTACCGCCTTCCGGCCCGTATCGTCGCCGTATCCGCAGGCGTGAAGCAGGGCCTTGAAGCGATGCACATTCCGTCAAAGCGAATCACCGTCATTTACAACCCTAAAGCCATCGGGGGGGGTAGATACCTCTAAGATTGCAAATCTGCCGCCTGCATCCTTCATCCTTGGCGTCGGACGCCTTGTCCCGCAGAAGGGGTTTGACCTGCTGTTTCCCGTCTTTCACCGCCTTGGCCGCGAAGACCTGCACCTGGCCATCCTTGGCGAGGGCGCGGAACGGGCAAACCTGGAGCATCAGGCCCGTGCGCTCGGCATTGCTGATCGTGTGCATCTGCCCGGTTGGGTGGCCGACCCCGCCCCGTGGTATCGGGCCGCGGGGTGCTTTGTGCTGAGTTCGCGTTATGAGGGCTTCGGCAATGTGCTGATCGAGGCGATGGCGAACGGGTGCCCGGTTGTCGCCTTCGACTGCCCCTATGGTCCGTCGGAAATCATTGAGCACGGCATGACCGGCCTTCTGGTGCCGAAGGGCGATGTCGCTGCGCTCGGGCGCACACTCGCCCGGCTGCTTGCCGATGACGGGCTGCGGCGCAGGCTTGGTGCGGCGGGAAGACAATCCGACGCCCTGATCAGTGTGGAAGCCGTCGCCCCCCGCTGGCTTGACGGGGCGTGCGGGCGGCGGGTGTGACCGGTAAGACCTCTGCATATTGGCTCAGCCGGTCACCGCCGGTCAGGATCAACTGCCGTCGGTATATCCCGCGCTGCGCTCTTTGAAGCTCATGGCGATGAAGGCGGGCAGGTGGTCGCCCATGCCCACGACCTTGCTGTCGGGTCTGTTGTCATTTGCCTCGCCTCTGCGCCCATGGCGGCGGTCGCCGGACCTTGCCTTGCCCCCGCCCGGCCCCGGCGATGGTGATGACACCGGCACCGGGGGCGCTCCTGCCGAGGCAAGCGCCTCTTCCCGGCCATCCTGCTTGCGGGTGCGCACCCGGCGTCGCCCCGGCTTCACGTCTCTGTCCGCATCCCCGCCCCGCCCGGCAGCGGCAACCTTTGGCGGCCTTTCGACGCGCGGAATTTCCCGCTGCACCAGCCGCTCCACCCCGGCGAGGTTCTTCTCATCGCGCGGCGCACAGATCATCAGCGCCTTGCCGGAGCGCCCGGCCCGCCCCGTGCGCCCGATCCGATGCACATAGTCCTCTGCATGGCCGGGCACATCGAAATTGAACACATGGCTGACATTCGGGATGTCCAGCCCGCGCGCGGCAACATCCGAGGCACAGAGAAACCGGATGGTGCCCTCACGGAACCCGTCCAGCGTCTCGGTGCGTTTCGACTGATCAAGGTCACCGTGAATGGGGGCCGCATTATAGCCGTATTTCTTCAGCGATTTCGCGCAGATGTCCACATCGGTCTTGCGGTTGCAAAAGATGATCGCATTGGTGCAGGCGTCGCCCTCAGCGTCGATCAGGGCGCGCAGCAGCCCGCGTTTCTCGCTCTCGGCGCGGTCCTTGCGGGTGGGGCTGAACATCACCACGGACTGCGCGATATTGTCGGCTGTCGTCGCGGCGCGGGCGACCTCCACCTTCTCGGGGTTTGACAGGAACGTGTCGGTCAGGCGTTCGATTTCCGGGGCCATCGTCGCCGAAAAGAACAATGTCTGGCGGGTAAAGGGCGTCAGGTTGAAAATGCGTTCGATGTCGGGGATGAACCCCATGTCCAGCATCCGGTCGGCCTCATCAACGACCATGATCTGAACCCCGGTCAGCAGCAGCTTGCCGCGCTCGAAATGATCCAGAAGCCGGCCGGGCGTTGCGATCAGCACATCGACGCCCTTGTCAATCAGCGCGTCCTGTTCCCTGAAACTGACCCCGCCGATCAGGAGCGCCTTGGTCAGCTTGACCCGCCGGGCGTAGGTGTCGAAATTCTCGGCAACCTGGGCGGCGAGTTCGCGGGTCGGGCAGATGACCAGACTGCGGGGCATCCGGGCGCGGGCGCGGCCACGGGCGAGCATGGTGATCATCGGCAGGGTAAAGCTGGCGGTTTTCCCGGTGCCGGTCTGGGCAATGCCCAGCACATCGCGGCCTTCGAGCGCGGGGGCAATGGCCCCGGCCTGAATGGGTGTCGGCGTTTCATAACCGGCATCCTCGACAGCCTTCAGAACGTCCGGGTGCAGCTTGAGGTCGGAGAATTTCGTCATTCTGTTCCGTGTAGCAAGATGTGGAGTTGCAAGATATGGACCGGGATACCGGTTTTCTGCGGGCCTGAGTTACCTGCCCGGTCCGGGGTTATCCACAATTTCCCCCGCGGGTCTGGATACAGAGTTTTCCGGCAAAGGTCAATCATCCCGCACGGGCGGCGTGGGGTGGCGGCCCCGTGTCCGGTGTCTGCCGCGTGTCGGGCCATGGATGCGGTGCCTGCCGGATGCGCGCCGGAAAAGAATGATCGCGGGCAAATATCACCCCATCATCTCTTTGGTCGCCGACAAGGTGATCTCGGCATGGTCGCGCTCGGCACGGTCGATGTCCCATTGCAGGCGAGTCAGGTAAACCACATCGCCGTCATGGTCGCGGGCGATATGCCGTCTGTTTTCACTCACAAACCTGTCCACAGCCGCCTTCGGGCCGCGCACCCAGCGGGCAGATGTGAACTGCGACGCATCGAACCGCACCGGCAGGCCGTATTCCTGCTCGATCCGGCTGCCAAGAACATCAAACTGCAACGGGCCGACAACGCCGACGATAAAGCCCGCGCCGATCTCGGGCTTGAAGACCTTGGCCGCGCCTTCCTCGGCGAATTGCCTGAGCGCCTTTTCCAGGTGCCCGGCCTTCATCGGGTCGCCCGCGCGCACGCCCTGCAAAAGCTCCGGCGCGAAAGAGGGAATGCCGGTGGCACGCAGGGCCGCGCCCTCGGTCAGCGTGTCGCCGATGCGCAACTGTCCGTGGTTCGGAATGCCGATGATGTCGCCCGCCCAGGCCTCTTCCGCCAGCTTGCGGTCGGCGGCCAGAAACAGCACCGGGTTCGACACCGCCATCGGCTTTCTGGTGCGCACATGGGTCAGCTTCATGCCGCGTCTGAAATGCCCCGACGCCACCCGCACAAAGGCAACCCGGTCGCGATGTTTCGGGTCCATATTGGCCTGAACCTTAAAGACGAAACCGGTGACGCTGTTTTCTCCGGGGGCGATCGGGCGCGGCTTGGCCTGTCGTGGCTGCGGCTCCGGGCCGAACGTGCCGATCCCGTCCATCAGTTCCCGCACCCCGAAAGAGTTGATGGCAGAGCCGAACCAGATCGGGGTCAGCGTTCCGTCCAGAAACGCCTGGCGGTCGAACGGCGGCAACAGCTCTTTCACCATCCCGACCTCTTCGCGCAGGGTGTCGAGCAGATGCGCCGGGACATGCTCTGCCAGCGTCAGATCATCAAGGCCGTTGATGCGCACGGATGCGGCCACCCGGTTGCGGTCTGCCCGGTCCATCAGCTCCAGCCGGTCGCGCAGGAGGTCATAGCAGCCGATGAAATCGCTCCCCATACCGACGGGCCAGTTCGCCGGGGTCACGTCGATGGCCAGGCTGTCCTGTATCTCGTCGATGATGCCGAAGGTGTCGCGCGCCTCCCGGTCCATTTTGTTGCAGAAGGTCAGGATCGGCAGGTCGCGCAGGCGGCAGACCTCGAACAGCTTGCGGGTCTGGCTTTCGATGCCTTTTGCGCCGTCGATGACCATGATGGCCGCATCGACCGCGGTCAGGGTGCGATAGGTGTCCTCGGAAAAATCCGAATGGCCGGGGGTGTCCACAAGGTTGAACCGGTAGAGGCCGAAGTCAAAGGACATGGCAGAGGCAGAGACCGAAATCCCCCGATCCTTTTCCATCTGCATAAAGTCGGAACGGGTGCGCCGGGCCGCGCCCTTGGCCCGCACCTGCCCGGCCATCTGAATCGCGCCGCCATAGAGCAGAAACTTTTCCGTCAGCGTGGTCTTGCCCGCGTCCGGGTGCGAGATAATGGCGAAAGTGCGCCGCCGGGCGATCTCGGCGGGCAGGGCAGGGGTGTCGGGGGGGTCTGAAGCGTGGTTGGCCATGGGCGCGTATATAGGCGGGCCGGGTGCAGAGGGCAATCGCGGGTTGGCGTGTGGCCGGGGCATTGCATACCGGTCATGGCAGGGGCGGGTTTGCAGGGTTTTAAGACCTCTGCCTATTGGCCAGGCCGGGCAGCCGCCTGCCTTGGCGGGCGCTTTTCCCGACAGTCCACATTGGCGATGGTCCTGATATAAAATCCATACGCTTCAACGAGCTGAGACGTTTATAGCGCCTGCCGGGGGGCAGGCAGGCGCTGCCCGGCGTTCCGCCGGGCGGATGGTTTGGCTGGCGATACGCCAATATGCAGAAGTCTTTGCCGGGGTTGCATCGGCGGCACCGGGCGTTAGG
>JPPB01000068.1 GCA_001483205.1 alpha proteobacterium 3107 | reverse complement strand
TCCGCGGATAAGGTCAGTACTGCTGACATATATTATAACATCCAAATAACGCCCCACCGGACCGTTTCCAAGACGGGCCTCACCCCACGGCGGGCGCTTTGCAACCGCCGGGCCGGGCACTGCCCTCACGGTTCTTGTGAAACCCGTCACCCATATCCCCGCCAGCCCCGGACATCATGCAGAGGTCTTGGGGACAGGTCACCACGCCCGACCTTATCCGCGGATAAGGCTGTGCGTCCGGCGGACCGTTTCCGGGAACGACACGGGGGGCGATTCAGCCGCCGATGCCCCAATATCCAACGGTCTCCTCTTGCCCTTTGGCCGCCCGTGGGCCATCGTGGTCGCCGATACTCTGCCGATACGGTTGAAATGCGGACGGACCCGCCCCAAATTGTCAACCCATAACCGAAGATGGCCGGGCGTTGCCCTGATGAGGAACCGGTGCCGTCTTGCCAATGACAAGGATACAGCATGAAAGAGTCCCTGAACGCCTCTTACCCCGTTCTGCCCCTGCGCGACATCGTGGTGTTTCCGCACATGATCGTGCCGCTTTTCGTCGGGCGGGAGAAATCGGTGCGCGCGCTGGAAGAGGTGATGCGGCAAGACGGCTCGATCCTGCTGGCGAGCCAGATGGACCCGTCGGTGGATGACCCGGATACGGACGGAATTTACCGCACCGGTGTGCTGGCCGATGTGCTGCAACTGCTGAAACTGCCCGACGGCACGGTGAAAGTGCTGGTTGAGGGCCGTTCGCGGGTCAGAATCACCGCCTATACCGACAATGCGGTCTTTTTCGAGGCGCAGGCGGAGCTTTTGGAGGAAACGCCGGGGGATCGTGAAATGGTCACGGCGCTGGTCCGCTCGGTCGGCAAGGAGTTCGGGCGTTACGCGAAGGTCAGAAAGAATATCCCCGAAGACGCGCTGACTGCGGTGGCGGAAAGCGGCGCGCCGGACAAGCTCGCCGATCTTGTCGCCGGCCATCTTGGGGTTGATGTCGCCCGCAAGCAGGAGCTTCTGGAAACCCTTGATCTGGGCGCGCGGCTGGAGAAAATCTATGGCCTGATGCAGGGCGAAATGAGCGTCCTCAAGGTCGAGAAAAAGATCAAGACCCGGGTCAAGAGCCAGATGGAGCGCACCCAGCGCGAATACTATCTGAACGAGCAGATGAAGGCGATTCAGAAAGAGCTGAGCGACGGCGAGGAAGGCGAGAATGAGGTCACCGAGTTAGAGACGAAAATCGCCGCAACCAAACTGTCGAAAGAAGCCCGTGAAAAGGCCACCGGCGAGGTCAAAAAGCTGAAGAACATGAGCCCGATGTCGGCCGAGGCGACCGTCGTGCGCAATTATCTTGACTGGATGCTGTCGATCCCCTGGGGGGTGAAAAGCCGGGTCAGGAAGGATCTGGCAGGGGCGCAAAAGGTGCTGGATGCCGACCACTACGGGCTGGAAAAGGTCAAGGAGCGGATCGTCGAATATCTGGCCGTTCAGCAGCGGTCGAAAAAGCTCAAGGGGCCGATCCTGTGTCTGGTCGGGCCGCCGGGGGTGGGCAAGACCTCGCTTGGCAAGTCGGTGGCGCGGGCCACGGGGCGCGAGTTCATCCGCATCTCGCTTGGCGGGGTGCGCGACGAATCCGAAATCCGCGGCCACCGGCGCACCTATATCGGCTCGATGCCCGGCAAGATCATTCAGGCGCTGAAAAAGGCCAAGACGACCAATCCGCTGATCCTGCTTGATGAGATTGATAAAATGGGGCGCGATTTTCGCGGTGATCCGGCCTCTGCCATGCTGGAGGTGCTGGACCCGGAACAGAACGCGGCGTTTGTCGATCACTATCTGGAGGTCGAATATGACCTGTCGAACGTGATGTTTCTGACCACCGCCAACACCTATAATATGCCCGAGCCGCTGCTCGACCGGATGGAGACGATCCCGCTGGCCGGGTATACCGAGGACGAAAAGACCGAAATCGCCCGGCGGCACCTGATCGGCAAGCAGACGGAGAATCATGGCCTGAAAGGGAGTGAGTTCAGGATCAGGCCCGAGGCGTTGCAGGAAATCATCCGCACCTATACGCGCGAGGCCGGGGTGCGCAATCTGGAGCGTGAAATCGCCCGGCTGGCGCGCAAGGCCGTCACCCGCATCGTCAGCGGGCAGGGCAAGCGGATCATTATTACGCCGGGCAATCTGAGCGATTATCTGGGGGTGAAGAAATTCCGCTATGGTCTGGCCGAGAAGGACGATCAGGTGGGGGTGGTGACCGGCCTGGCCTGGACATCCGCCGGGGGTGATTTGCTGTCGGTCGAGGCGCTGCGCCTGCCGGGCAAAGGCCGGATGAAAACCACCGGCAAGCTGGGGGATGTGATGAAGGAATCGATCGATGCGGCCAGTTCCTTTGTGCGCTCGATCAGCCCCCGGATCGGCGTCAGGCCGCCGCGCTTTGAAAAGATCGACATCCACGTTCATGTGCCCGAGGGGGCGACGCCCAAGGACGGGCCGAGCGCGGGCGTGGCGATGGTGACCTCTATCGTTTCGGTCCTGACCGGCATTCCGGTGCGCAAGGACATCGCGATGACCGGCGAGATCACCCTGCGCGGCAATGTGCTGGCCATCGGCGGGCTGAAGGAAAAGCTGTTGGCGGCACTGCGGGGCGGGGTGGCGACGGTGCTGATCCCCGAGGAAAACGCCAAGGACTTGCCGGAGATACCGGACAATGTGAAGGAAGGGCTGGAGATTATTCCCGTTGCCCATGTGCGGGACGTGTTGCGCCATGCGCTGGTGCGTCAGCCCGAAGCGGTGGAATGGGATGAAGAGGCCGAAGAGGTTGCGGCGGAGGTTGCGCTCAAGGCGCGGGCGGAAGAGCCGGGCGCGACCGCCCATTGAGGGGTCAGGCCCGGCCCGGAAGCGGCCCGGTGGATTGTTTCAAGACCTCTGCATATTGGTGCATTGACGGCTGGCCCGTCCGCCCGGCGCTTGCGCCGGGCAGCGCCCGCCCCGCCCCATGGCGGGCGCTTCGCTTCCGCCGGGTCGGGCGCTGCCCTCTGTTCTGAAGTCCCGCCCTTTCGTCCCGGTGCCCGCCCGGTCACAAGGCCACGCCGGGCCGCATCACACCTCAAAAAACCTCTGTATATTGGCCGAGCCGGGCAGCGCCTGCCTGGGCGGGCGCTTTTTGCGAAACTCCACATTGGCGATGGTGTTGCCATAAAGTCCATACGTTCCAAATGGTTGAGGCGTCTATAGCGCCTGCCGGGGGGCAGGCAGGCGCTGCCCGGCGTCCCGCCGGGCGGGACATATGGGGGGCTATAGCCTTATGCAGAGGACTTTATTATGCAGAGGTCTGAGACAAGGGCCGCATCCGGCCCGGCAAGGGAGGTGCGCGCCGTCCACCCCATTTAGGGGTAGACGGCGCGGCCCGGCGTTCCGCCGGGCGGGATCAGGGCCTGGAATTGGACTCAAAATCCGGGCGTCAGGCTATGATCTGAGCACTGTAAAATTACCTCTGCATATTGGCGCATTGACGGCTGGCCCGTCCGCCCGGCGCTTGCGCCGGGCGCTGCCCTCTGTCCTGAAGTCCCGCCCTTTCGTCCCGGTGCCCGCCCGGTCGTAAGACCGGGCCGCGCCGCGTCACCCCTCAATGGGGTGGCGTGGCGCGCGCCCCCGCCTTTGAGACCTCTGAATAATAGCGCATCAGCGGCCTACCTGTCCCGCCGGGCGGACGGTTTGGCTGGCGATACACCGTTATGCAGAGGTCTTCTCAATAGGGGGAGCGTGGCGCGCGCCGTCACTCTTCGTTTATGTCCCGCGTCCATATCTTCTTCTGCCCCTTGCGGACGCCGAACATCCGCCGCATCCCGATCCAAGACAGCAACGACAGCACCGCGAACACCACCAGTATCCACGGCAGGCTCATACTGACCCCAAGCGCCAGCAACAGACCGACCGCCGCCGCCCCGATGGCAAAGCCCACAAACATGAACCCCGGCACCAGCACCTCCAGAATCGCCAGCCCCAGCGCCCCGGCGATCCACACCCACCACAGCGACCACCACATCAGCCCTTGCCCTTCAGCATCCCGAAGGCATCGGCAAAGGCATCAAGTGCGTTGGCAGGCAGCAGAACCGTCTGGCGGCCCTCGCCCTTGCCGACGGCGGTCAGCGCCTCCACCTGTTTCAGCGCCACCTGATACTGCGCCGCCTCCAGCCCGTTTTCGCGAATCGCCTTGGCGACCACCGCCGTTGCATAGGCCTCGGCATCGGCCTGAACCCGGCGCGCCTTGGCGGCCTGCTCGGCGGCATAAAGCTCTGCATCGGCGGCCAGTTCAACCGCCCGGCGCTGCCCTTCGGCCTCTGTCACCTGCGCACGGCGGGCGCGTTCGGCATTGAGCTGCTGCAACATCGCCTCGCGGGTCGCGGTGTCGAGATTGACATCGAGAATCTCGGCCCGTGTCACCTCGATCCCCCAGGCGTCAACCGCGTCCTCGACCGATTCCTTGATATGCGCGATCAGTTGCGACCGGTTGGCCTGAACCTCATCAAGCTCCATCTTGCCGATCTCGGCCCGCACGATCCCGGCAACGGTGGTGGCAATCGCCGCATCGACATCGCGAATCCGATAGACGGTCTTTTCCGGCCTGAGAATGCGGTAAAAGACGCTGGTTTCCACCTGCACCAGAACGTTGTCAGAGGTGATCGCATCCTGGGTCGCATTGGGAAGCTGACGCTCGAGGATCGAAATTCGGTGCCGCACCTGATCCAGAAACGGCACGATGAAGTTGATCCCCGGCCCCAGCACCGTTTGCAGACGCCCGAAACGCTCGACGACGAATTTCTGCGACTGCGGCACGATCCGAACGCCGAGAAAGATGCACAGGATGACGAATCCGGCAAGCAGAAGCAGGACGAAATCACCACCGGCGATTTGCGACAGCAGGTCCGAGAGTTCCATGGCCCATTCCTTATCCCTGAACACATATCCTTGTTAGGCCAAAGGCGCGCTGTTCGCAATCAGTCAATGGGCGGCAACGGGGGCAACGGCGGCACCGCCACGGGGCTGCGACAAGTCATCCCCTTGCCCGCGCCCGGCGAAACGGGTTTTCTGTCCGACAAACGCGAAAGCGGGAAAGCGGGCAATCATAAAAGGTGCAGCATGAAATTTTTCGTCCCCCCGGTCATGGCCCTCTGTGTGGCCTTCCCTCTGGCCCCGCCTGCCCTTGCCGACGGCGACCCGGCGGCGGGCGAAAAGGGCTTCAGACGCTGCAAGGCCTGCCATTCGGTCAGCAATGGCGAGGATGTCATCGTCAGGGGCGGGCGCTCCGGCCCTGATCTTTACGGGGTGATCGGGCGGCCCGCTGGCGCTGTCGAAGGGTTCCGCTATTCCGCCGCCCTCACAGCCGCAGGCGAGGCCGGGCTGGTCTGGGACGCCGATACTCTGGTTGCCTTCGTCACCGATCCGCGCGCTTTCCTGCGCGACTATCTGGACGACAGCACCGCGCGCTCCACCATGACCTTCCGCCTGAGAAAGGGCGGCGAAGACATTGCCGCCTGGCTCGCCACCTTTCCGGCCAATGGTGGTGGGGACGGGGACGAAAACCAAGGCGCGGCGGAATGACCGGCGGAAAAATCGCCCCCTGCGGCACAGTGGACATTGCCCGCGGCGTGGAACCGTTCTAATAGTATGAGGAAAGCGGGGGGCGGACCGTGCGCGCGCCCCGCGCATGATGATCTTGCAATCCGGGAGACGGCACATGGCCGACGCAACCCTTCATGGCCACGAGCATCACGACACGCGGGGGTTTTTCGTCCGCTGGTTTATGTCCACCAACCACAAGGACATCGGCATCCTCTATCTGATCACCGCGGCGGTGGTCGGCCTGATCTCTGTCATCTTCACCGTCTACATGCGGATGGAGCTGCAAGAGCCGGGCGTGCAATACATGTGTCTGGAGGGCGCACGGCTGATCGCCACCGATGCCGTTTGCACCCCCAACGGGCACCTTTGGAACGTGATGATCACCTATCACGGCGTCCTGATGATGTTCTTCGTGGTGATTCCCGCGCTGTTCGGCGGCTTTGGCAACTATTTCATGCCGTTGCAGATCGGCGCGCCGGACATGGCCTTTCCGCGCATGAACAACCTGTCCTACTGGATGTTTGTCACCGGGGTGGCGCTCGGCGTCGCCTCTCTGTTCTCGCCGGGGGGCAATGATCAGGCCGGTTCCGGTGTCGGCTGGGTGCTGTATCCGCCGCTTTCGACCACCGAGGGCGGCAATTCGATGGACCTGGCCATCTTTGCGGTTCATGTCTCGGGCGCGTCGTCCATCCTTGGTGCAATCAACATGATCACCACCTTTCTGAACATGCGCGCCCCCGGCATGACGCTGTTTAAGGTGCCGCTGTTCAGTTGGTCGATCTTTGTCACCGCCTGGCTGATCCTGCTGGCGCTGCCGGTTCTGGCGGGCGCAATCACCATGCTGCTGACCGACCGCAATTTCGGCACCACGTTCTTTGATCCCGCCGGGGGCGGCGACCCGGTGCTCTATCAGCATATCCTGTGGTTTTTCGGCCACCCGGAAGTGTATATCATCATCCTGCCCGGCTTTGGCATCATCAGCCATGTGATTGCCACCTTTGCCCGCAAGCCGATCTTTGGCTATCTGCCGATGGTCTGGGCGCTGATCGCTATCGGCGCGCTGGGCTTTGTCGTCTGGGCGCATCACATGTATACCGTGGGTATGAGCCTGACCCAGCAATCCTATTTCATGCTGGCAACCATGGTGATTGCGGTGCCGACTGGGGTGAAGATTTTCAGTTGGATCGCGACGATGTGGGGCGGCTCGATCGAGTTCAAGACCCCGATGCTGTGGGCGTTCGGCTTTCTGTTCCTGTTCACCGTCGGCGGTGTGACCGGCATTGTGCTCAGCCAGGCCGGGGTGGACCGTGCCTATCACGACACCTATTATGTGGTGGCGCATTTCCACTATGTGATGTCGCTGGGCGCGGTCTTCTGCATCTTTGCCGGGATCTATTTCTACTTTGGCAAGATGACCGGGCGCCAATACCCGGAATGGGCCGGAAAGCTGCATTTCTGGGCGATGTTTATCGGTTCCAATCTCACCTTTTTTCCGCAGCATTTTCTGGGCCGTCAGGGGATGCCGCGCCGCTATATCGACTATCCCGAGGCGTTCGCGAAATGGAATGAGGTGTCCTCTTACGGCGCGTATCTGTCGTTTGCCTCTTTCGTGTTTTTCATCGGGGTTATGGGCTGGTCGCTGCTCTATGGTCGGCGAGAGACACGGGCGAACTACTGGAACGAACACGCCGATACGCTGGAATGGACCCTGCCTTCGCCGCCGCCCGAACACACATTTGAAATTCTGCCGACGCGCGAACAGTGGGACAAGGCGCATAGCCACTGATCCGGGTGGCAGAGACAGAAAACGCCCCGGAGTGCAGTGCCGCGCCGGGGCGTTTTCGCGGGGGACCGCAAAAGCGGGAAAACCGGCTACCGGGCGACAGGCAAAACGCCCTCAAAATGCCGTAATGTCGATTTTTTCGGACAGAATGTCGTATTTTATTGCCTTGAACGGCATTTTGGGCTGATGATGGACTCAGGGTCATCGGCCAAATGCCGATCTTAGCACCGCCATATGACCGTCAGGTGACATTAGGTTGCCGGAAAACGCGGATCGGCGGGGCTGGCCCGAAGGAATCGGGGCGCAGTAAGCGATAGCCGATTGTGTCAGCAATACAGGGGCGCTTTGCCCATCAAGGGAGGATATAGATGAATCGCTACCGAAATACCTCAGCGAGAACACGGCTTGCCTTGCTCGCATCAATCGTCCTTGCGGGTCCGCCCGGCGTTGCTTTGGCGCAGGAAACGCAGGACACCGGGGCAATGATGATGCCGAAACCGGAGATCACCTTCACATCATGGACCGGCACCTATATGCGCAGCCAGATGCTCGGCTTCGTCCGCCCCTATGAGAGCGCCAACGGCGTGCGTGTCAACGTCGCGCATTACAACGGCGGGATCGGGGAAATCCGCGATCAGGTCGAATCGGCCAATGTGGTGTGGGACGTGGTTGACCTGACCCAGGCTGATTCGCTGCGCGCCTGTCAGGAGGGTCTGCTCGAAAATCTGTCCGATGTCGGCCTGCCCGACGGGGCCGACGGCACACCGGCGGCTGAGGACTTTGTGGATGGTGCGCTCAATGATTGCGGCGTCGGCGTCATCGTCTGGTCAACGGCATTTGCCTATAACCAGGACGCCTATGGCGACAACCCGCCTACCACCATCGCCGATTTCTTCAACACCGACGACTATCCCGGCCCGCGGGCGATCCGCAATGACCCGACCGTGATTATGGAATGGGCGCTGATGGCCGATGGCGTGGCGCGTGAAGATGTCTATCCGATGCTGGAAACAGAGGAAGGCGTCGAGCAAGCCCTGGCCAAGATGAACAGCATCCGGTCCGGTCTGCAAATCTGGCAAGCCGGGCGCGAGCCGGTGCGGTTGCTCAACGCCGGAGAGGTCGCCATGGCCTCGATCTGGACCGGAACCGGCGCGGATGCGTCCCGGGAGGACGGCGCGAACTTCAGCATCGTCTTTGATGGTCAGGTGATCGAGCTTGACCTGTTCGGCATTCCGAAGGGCAGCCGTTACAAGGAAGAGGCCATCGACTTCATCCGCTTTGCCAGCAGCAGCGAATCGCTGGCCAACATGGCCAAGCACCTGCCCAATGGCCCGACCCGGCAATCTTCGCTCGGCCTGTTGCCGGACGAGATTCTGGCCCTGCTTCCGAACAGCCCGGCCTATCAGGACAAGATCAGCATCCGCTCTGATGCCGACTGGTGGTCACGCAATCACGCGCGGCTGGAGGAGGCGTTTCAGGCATGGCTGACGGAGGCTGTCCGTCAGGGTGCAGCGGGAACCACCCGCTGAGGCAAGCGCAACAGGATCAAGAGGAATAAATGAAATGAGTGATCAAACAACCAACAGGCCGGAAAACCTGGTCGATAAATCGGGCCTATTCGCCGGTATGAACAAGCTGATGGGCATTGCCTCTATGGTGATGATCCTCGGATTCGTCGCCTTTACCATCTCGGATGTGGAAAGGTCCGGCGAGGTTTTCTCGGCGGGGAAAAACTTCATCATCGGCAGCATGGACTGGTTCTATGTCGTGGTGGTGAACATCGCGCTGTTCTTCGTGTTCTGGCTGCTGGTCAGCCGGTTCGGCGATGTCAAGCTGGGCAAGCCGGATGAGGAACCGGATTTCTCGACCTTCTCGTGGATATGTATGCTGTTCAGCGCCGGGCTGGGATCGGGGCTGATCTACTGGGGCGTGGCCGAACCCATGTATCATATCCAGGGCACCCCGTTCATCGAACAGAACGGGATAGAGCCGGGCAGCGTTGATGCCGCGGTCTCTGCCGTCAGCACGACGATCTTTCACTGGGGGTTCCACGGTTGGGGCCTGTATGTGCTGGTTGGCCTGTGCCTGGCCTATTTCGCCTACCGGCGTGATTTGCCGCTGACCCTGCGCACGGCGCTCTATCCGGTGCTGAAGGAACGCATCTATGGCCCGTGGGGGCACCTGATTGACCTGATCGGCGTGTTCGGCACCATCTTTGGTCTGGCGACTTCGCTGGGCCTGGGCGTGACGCCGATTGCCGCCGGGCTGGAGGAACTGGGCTGGATGGAAAACACCCAGGGCAGACAACTGGTGCTGGTTGCCATCATCACCGCCATGGGGACGGCCTCGGCCGCGTCCGGCGTCGGCAAGGGCGTGCGGATCCTCAGCGAGATCAACGTGATGGCCAGCCTTGCGCTGCTGATTCTGTTCCTGATCCTTGCGCCGACGGCCTTTGTGCTTGGCGTGACCATCTCGGGCTTTGGCGATTACCTGTGGAACGTGATCCCGATGGGCTTCTGGATCAATGGCGAGCCGGATAACCAGTGGCAAAGCTGGTGGACCATCTTTTACTGGGGATGGTGGATTGCCTGGTGTCCGTTCGTCGGCCTGTTCATCGCACGGGTGTCCAAAGGCCGCACGATCCGTCAGTTCTGCTTCTGCGTGCTGCTGATCCCGACCTCGGTGGTGATGCTGTGGATGGGCATTTTCGGTGGCGCAGCGGCGGGCGTTGACCTGTTCTACAACGCAGGCGTCGTCGATGCGGTGAACAACGATTACGCCTCGGGCGTTTATCAGACCGTGGCCGGGT
The DNA here is from genome assembly GCA_001483205.1 of alpha proteobacterium 3107. GTDB lineage: Bacteria > Pseudomonadota > Alphaproteobacteria > Rhodobacterales > Rhodobacteraceae > 3107. Next base: position 15,030 of record JPPB01000068.1, on the reverse strand, counting down.
TCGGTTACGGCTGGATCGTCTATCCGCTGACCGTGCTGATCACGATCCTGCTGATCTCGTGGTTTGTCACCTCGTCCGATTCCGGTACGCTGGTGATGTGCACCATGCTGTCGATGGGTGATGAGCACCCGCCGGTGAAGTTCCGCATCTTCTGGGGGGTGACCTCGGGCGTCGTTGCGGGCGTTCTGATGCTGGCCGGGGGGTTGGGCGCGCTGCAAACCGCGTCGATCGTTGCCGGTCTGCCGATCGCGGTCATTCTGCTGCTGATGATCTATGGCATCATCAAGGCGCTGCATGAGGATCATCCGGCACCGGATGTGGAAGACAAGTATGAACTGGAATTCCTGAACCGCTGAGGGGAAGGACCGGTCAGAGACAGGACGGGGCGGGTTATCCCGCCCCGTTCACTGTTCGGGGGGGTATTGGGGGGCGATATATCCTTATGCAGAGGTCTTGGAATCAGGGTTCGAAGAAGTTTGCACTTTCTTTCGATGTGATGGTGTCGATCAGGCGACCGATGGCGTCCCACAGCTCTTCGACGGTGCGCTTCTCAGCCTTGTGCAACAGGTCTTCAGCTTTGAATCTGCACCCAGCCGGAGTCGACCCCGACCTTCATACCTCGCATGGGACGCGAAACAGGTCGCCTAAGCGGGGAACGTCAAAAGGACAGGCGGGTTCCACCCTCATGTCCGTCTGCGGGAATTGCCGTCAGGCACGTCCACGCGGATCGTCACAATATCGGTCTCCTGATACTGCTGGTGGCGAACCCAGGACGCGAGGTGTCGCAAAAGCCTGAGCGAGACTTCCCGTCCGATCAGGTCTTCCTCTACCCGTTCGCCGAGCAGCGCAAGCCGGTCCTGTAGGTTTCCGCTGCCCGTCAAGGCGACAAATTCCAGAATCGCGCCGCCATCCTCCTTGCGCGCCGTCAGGAGCAAGCGGCGTGGCTCAAGTTCCCCTTCGGCTTCGTCCTGCCGCACGAGTGACAACAAAGTCTCCTCGGCTGCCGCATCAAGGCGATCCGACATCGCCGTGTCCCAGCCACTGCTGGACGCGAACGCGGCAAGAAAGGCCCTGATGTCCTTCAGCGCCGAGACGTTCAGCGCCACCTCGACCCGGCGGCGACTTGGTTTCGTCAGCTCCGTGAACAGGGTCATAACAATGACCACAAGCCCGCCAGCCACCATTCCATTCTGTAGATGAGGGCCTGCGAGCGCCGTTACGTATTCCGGAAACACGACGCCGTTCTGGAAGCCGACGCCGACCCAGAACGCGACTCCCGCAATCATGCCCTTCCGATAGTCGATTCCGTCCTGGACGACTATTTTCATGCCGATCACGAAGATGGACGCCATCGTCACGGTAATAAACGCAGCAACCACAGGGCCCGGAATTGCCAGGATCACGGCGAGCGCCTTGGGAAGGAATGCCAGCGAGACGACTATTGCCCCGTAGGCGACCCCGACACGGCGGGAGCTGATTCCAGTGAGTTCGATCATCGACGTGCCCGTCGGACGGAAACCGATCGGCATCGTTCCCGCGAGGCCAGACAGCAGATTGCCTGTTCCGTCTGCGGCCACCGCGCCTTGCGTCGTTCGGAAGTCAGCCGCCCGGGGCGCGGACCACGCGACGCGCTGGACTGCGATTGAGCCACTGATCGTCTGAATCGTGCATACGACAGATATGAACAGGAATGTCGGCAGAAGGCCCCAGAACGCGGGTCCGAAGTCGAGATCAAGACCCGGCCATTGAGACCTCGGAAGACCAACCCACGATGCCTTGGCGATACGGTCGATGTCGTACAGGCCGAAAGCGCTGGCGACCAATGAACCGGCAACGATGCCAGCTACCGGTGCCCAGAGGCGCAACGGGCCTTTCGCCTTCAGAACAATGACAGCGATGACGAGAAGGGTCGCGAGCGTGCTCAACGGAGCCGCCGATGGCGGAGATCCCGCTGGCACGTTCTCCAACTGATCGAAGATGACCGGCATAACCGTAACCGGGGTCAGCATGATGATCGTTCCCATGACGGTCGGCGTCAGAATTTGCCGAAACAGCGAGAGCCGTGCCGAGAACGCGAACTGAAAGAGAGACAGGACGAGCATAAGGACGGCCAGTAATGCCGGGCCGCCCTCGGCCAGTGCCGCGACACTGACCGCTATGGCGGCTCCGGACGTTCCTGTCACGAGTATGTGACCGGCACCTACCCGGCCGACCCGAATCGCCTGTAGGATCGTGACCACACCGCAGATTATGACAGACGCGGATACCGCCCAAAGCAGGAGCGGTTCGGCCTGATCCGCGGTCCGGAAGACGACCGTCGGAATCAGCACTGTTCCGGGCACAGCCAGGCCCGCCATTTGCAGTCCGAGGCCAGCGGCGAGCATCGGCGGAACCTTCTCTTCGGGATGGCGACCAGGATCAGCATTGGCACTTGACGTTTCAGCACTCATGTTTTCAGCACCACTCTGAAAGACTTCGAATTGACCACCCTGCAAGGCATCTGCGAGAGCGAAAGTCGCGGGCGGTGGCTCCCGGTCTTGTCAGGAAATGCATCCGCAGATGTGGCATCAGAGCAGCCCCGGAAGCCAGAGGCAAGTCGCGGGCACGGCCAGAATGATCGCGATGCGGACAAAATCGCTTATCAAAAACGGCAAGGTGCCTCTGAACGATTCGCCGAGCGGCACCTCGTCGGCCAGGGCGTTGATCACGTAGACGTTGAGGCCTATCGGCGGGGTGATCAGCCCGACCTCGACGACGATTAGGGTCAGGATCCCGAACCAGATGGCGACCTCTTCCTCAGTGAGGTCGAATTCAAGGCTCGTAACCAGGGGAAAGAAAACCGGTACCGTAAGCAGGATCATGGCAAGGGTGTCCATGACGCAGCCGAGGATCAGATAGACGAGCAGGACGCCAATCAGGATTGACATTGGTGCCAGTCCCGATTCTGCGAATGCGTTAGCCAGCTCAACCGGAATCTGAGACAACGCGAGAAACCCGTTGTAGATCTCGGCCCCGATCAGGATAAGGAAGATCGCTGCGGTTACCTGCGCGGTCTCAAGCACGCTCGAGACAAAGCCCGCCCAGTTCAGCCGTCCGGACACGAACGCTATCAGGAACGTGGCCGCAGCCCCGATCGCCGCACCTTCGGTCGGGGTGAACACGCCAAGATAAATGCCGCCTATGACCAGCAGAAAGATCGCGGCGACAGGCAACACCGGGCACAAGCTGCGCAGCCGCTCGCGGAAAGGCACGGCCGGAACAACCGGAGCCGACGCAGGATTGAACCGGACATAAATGCCGACCGCGGCGGAATAGCCGAGGGTCGCAATGACGCTTGGGATCAGTGCGGCGAAGAACAGCTTTCCGATCGATTGCTCGGTGATGATCGCGTAGATCACCAGAACCAACGAGGGAGGGATCAGGATTCCCAGAGTGCCGCCAGCAGCCAGCGAGCCGGTGATCAGCGCACCGGAGTAGCCGCAGCGCCGCATCTCTGGTAAGGCCACTGACGCCATGGTCGCCGCGGTCGCGATCGACGACCCGCAGATGGAGCCGAACGCGGCACATCCGCAAACGGTCGAGATGGCCAGCCCACCGCGGTGGTGCCCCACCCAGGCACGCGCCGAGTTGAACAGCGAACGGCCCAACCCCGCACGGATGGCGAACTGGCCCATAAGCAGGAACAGCGGCAAGACAGAGAGAGTGTAGCCCGAAGCCCGGCCGAAGGGTCCGGTGTTTAGCAGGCCAAGAAACGCTTCCCATCCTGCGAGCGACGCGAAACCGATGCTGCCGACCGTGAACATGGCGATCGCGACTGGCATCCGAAGGGCGATCAGTATCAGGCACACGCCAAACAGGAGCCCACCGAACGCAATATTGGTCATTTGCCTAGCGTGCGCAAACGGAAGCAGAGGCCCCAGACGCAGACGGCGGTCAGCAATGCCGCTGCTGGCAGCGCGGAGAAATAGCCCAACCAAACCGGAATGCCCAGAAACAGCGTTGTCTCGCCGTCTTCGAGCTTGTGAATCCCTCCGACGAAGAGACGCCAGGTGATCAGTGCCGCGACGACCGCAAAGACGAGATTGTGCGCCGTATCCAAGGCCGCCCGGTGACGCTGACGCATCCGTCCGGTGAAGAACTCGACGAGGATGTTGGCGTTCTTCATGTAGCAGTAGGGAAAGAAGGCGAATACGGCCACACCGCAGGCAATCTCGGTGATCTCGTAATCGCCGGGTATCGGCGCATTGAAGAGGTAGCGGCCAAGGATGCTGGTCCCGGTCATCGCAACGATTCCTACCATGAGAATGCCGCCAGCTATCGCGAACACTCTGGCCAGACGCCAGCAGACGAAACCAAGACCGCGTTTCGCCCAATACGGAACGCTTTCGTGAGACTGGCCTCTCTCATCGCAGTCCGTCACCCGCTCCCCACTATTTCTGGTCGGAGCCGTGCTTGGCCAGCAGGCGCGTTGCGTCGGCAAGCAGCGCCTGCCCGTCGTGCCCCAGGGCACCCACCTTCTCGATCCAGCCGTCAATGACAGTCCGGGTTCTTTCCTGCCAGCGTTCCCGCTCCGCTTCTGACAGCGACAGGACCGGCTGGCCTCGCTCGACCGCAATCGCCCGGCCTGGCTTCTCGTCATCGTCCCACATCCGGCCGAGTCGTTCGGCCAACGCCATCCCAGTGCTGTCGTCAATGATGGCCTTGATGTCCGGCGGCAGTTCGTCATAGCGCCGCTTGTTCATCGTCATCACGAACAAGACGCGGGAAAGAGAGACTTCGGTATGGAACTTCGTGACCTCATGCAGGCGGAAGGGACGCATTATGGTCCAAGGGATCGCGGTTCCTTCAACCACGCCCCGGGACAGGGCCTCGTAGACGGCGGGTACCGGCATACCGACCGGGACGGCACCCAACGCACGTAGCGTTTCCGCGCTGATCCGCGATGGCGCGCGTATCTTCACCCCTGCGAAGTCTTCGAGTACGCTGATCTGTTTCCCGGCCGTGTGGAGGTGGGTCGGTGCAGTGCTGTGAAAGACCAGCGGGTGAGTATCCTGGTATTCTTCCCTCAGCCAATTCTGATGGAACTCCGTCAGTGCCTGGCTTGCCGCCAACGCGCTGCCGGACAGGAAGGGTAACTCAAACATTTCCGTCAGGGGAAACCGTCCCGGCGTATAGCCGGGTATCGTCCAAACGATGTCAACCACGCCGTCGCGCGCCTGGCCATAGAGATCCGCTGGTCTGCCGCCAAGCTGCATGGCCGGAAACACCTGTATCTTGACCCGGCCCTCAGACTTTTCCTCAATCTCGTCTGCCCAAGGCTGCAAGAACAGCCGGTGGGCGATTGCCTTGGGCGAGTTGAAATGGTGCAGCCGAAGGGTGATCTGTTCCGCTTCAGCACGATTCGGAAGCGAACAAAGCAGCCCCGTGACGAACATGACCATCGCCACGGCACCAGAAAGTCCCCGTATTACACGCATATTCTCCGGCCTATGGGTTCCCAATGTCTGGCCCGGGCCAAGCCACACGGAATCAACGGCCACGGCTTGGTCAACCAAGTCTGGCGGAGAGGCAACGCATCAAACCGCTGCGCGACATACCGCAGGGCAGGCGACCGGGGGCTGACATTGGCCCGCACACTGTCAAAAGTGGACTCCGGGGCTGAAAAGCGCCCGCCCGTCTCGGCTTTGCTCTTGATCGCGGAAGAATCAAGACACACCGAGGTATCTAACTCGGGCATCCGGTCTTCCAGTCCAGTTGCCGGACGCTGACCTCATCCAGAAGACCCATTTTTTGCAGGGGATGGTCGTCGAGGAATGCCCGTGCCGCATCAAGCGAAGGGGCTTCGATGATGTTGAGAGTGCCGTTGATGGTTCCTCCTTCATCGAGCGTCGGACCGCCGCAATGATAGGTCACGTCGGGATGGCCCGGACGCTCGCCCAGATAGGATGCAACGTCGTCAAGCGCTTCCCGCCGTTCCTGGCCAGTGCCGGGCTTGTCCGAACCGAATATCACGAAATACATCGAAATCTCCTTGTGTTGAAGGCGGCATCCGCCACCATACGGCAAGAAGTTTAGCAGAGAGCCAGCAATTTGGCCAGACTATTCTCTCTCAGATGTCGGTAACGGGCACTTTCAGATTGTTGAATGTATTTGTCTGCTGTAGGTTCCTGCCATGATTCCTTCATATGATCTTCCCCGCCTCAAAAGCTTTCGTTTCCCGAGTTCGGTCATAGGCTGCGTAGTTTGGGCGTTCCACCGAGCCTGAGCAGACGCCTTCAACCTTTGGGTCGGGTATACACAAGAGCTCACAGCATGAATGCAACGCCGCCAAACTTTGCTGACAGCCCAACACAACCTGACAATGCCTGCATAATCGCAGACAATTTAATCAACAGGGGTCGCCAGGAAGCACGGGCACCCCCCTTCATCGGCCTTATCCCGTTGGACGAGGCCGCGCGTGAACAAGCCATTGAACGCACACGGCAGTTTCTGGACGGACAGACGGATAAGCTCCCGGCACTGTTTCGCCGGTTTCCAAGTCTTGCGGCATGGCTCGTCACCCATTCTCTGAGCAAAGGATATGGAGATGCCAGCCATGCGGTATATCCGCATATCGCTGAAACTCTTCGCGTTCCGCTGAAAACCCCGCAGCAGCGCAAAGTGCTGTTTAACTCATTTTGCAACGTGTGCGACAGGTTTGGGTTGCCTACCCAGGGGTTCGAGCGCCAGGTAGATGTCTACCTTCTGCACGCGGGCGTAAGCCAGGCACAGCTTCCACACCTGATCGACGCATTCTTGAGGCAGGAAGCGGCCTTTGGTCCACCGCCTATCGAGACGACAGTGCTGTTAAACCATTGGGAAGACGATTCCCTGTATTTTCTTCCACCGGCAATTAATGTGCTTCGCCGACCGATCCTGTGGGATGAAACGGCCTGGCACGCAGCCCTGTTCGCCCGCATCCGCGAGAACCCGGAGGCCTTCGTCCCGGTTATCGAGTTTGAGAAGCACTTCAAGGATGCGTTTGACCGACGTTTGCAGGAACCGCACCCGGCACCGGGCAGAGGTGGTCACGAGTCTCCTGCCCCCCGCCCACGGCTTTTCTGGCAGTCCGGCGGGCTTGTGCTGCGATTGCCGCGCAGTGAAGGGCGTATTCGGCTCTGGCTCGACGAAACACAGCGGCCGCTGCGGTTGCGTGGTGGTGAAGATTGGACACTGCCCCAGCCCTGGCCGCGGGAAGTCCGATGGGAAATCGCTGGTCAGACCGGTCAACTCAAGCTCTTCGCGCACGGGGAATGTGCCGTGTTCGACAAGATAACCGGCCATTACCTGCGTGAAATCCCGCAGGGCATAGCTGATACAGAACTGGACTCGACGGATATAGCGATTTTGGCGCGTAAGCCGTTCTCACTCGCAGGCGAGCCAGCTCTTGAACCAGAAGCCGATAGTTATGTTGGCTTTGCGGTGCTTAGGCCCCGCCCTGTGGTGCTCAACCTCGGCGGTGTTCAAACAGTTCTCAAGGCACGTCCACGAAGGCACCTTTCGCTGGCGGGTGCCGAAATCGCGAGTGGCCCACGGGGTATGCTTCACGGACGTTCCGCACGCCTTCGGATCGAAACTGGATTGGGCCATTCCGAGACGCGGGTGCTCCGGATAACCCTCGGGCAACAGTCGCGGCTGGTTAAGGCACCAATTTCCGAAGACGGGTTCGGCGAAGTCGGGGTGGACAAGCTCCTTGCGGGCTTTGCAGAGGTTGAGGCTGCCGATCCTTTACGCCTTCGGGTGGAATTGATGGCACCGAGTGTAGGTGGCAATGATGTCCATCGTTCCGGCATTGGGCTTTCGGCATGGATATGGCCCGCATTTTGTAGACTTGACGGAAACGAGTTTCATAGTGAACGGCCAGTCCGCAATCTGGTTGAGGACGAATGCTTACATGTCGGGCGTGACGATCAGGGGCAGCTCTGCCTTGACCCCGGCGGAGGATATACCGTGGCGCGCGCCATCTTCAAAATCGAAGATGAGCACGTTCCCTTTGATCTCCCGTGGCCCAATGTCACGGTAACCCGCCGCCGTGCGGAAGGCAGTATGTCGTCACTTCGGCTTGGTGCTCGCCTCTCAGTTGGCGATGATGATCGCTTCGATACGATAAGTATCCGATGCCCTGACCAGAAAGCCCAACTGATCATCTGCGGAAGGCGTGAGGCGCGTCCCTTTTTCGGGGGGCTGACCCGCAGTCTCGCGGTTCGCGACCTGCTGGTGCCTGCATCCGATGAACGTGTCTTGCTTCGGCGCGGCAACGGCATGGAAGTCCTGTTGTTTGAGCTGGTTGCGGCACTTGTCCCCCAAAAAATCAATCTTCTTCCGGCCCGCAACGCGGTTCGGTTGAGGCTCTGTTTCGGCGAAGCGGTGGATGCGGTGGCCGTCGAGGTCGAGGATGAAACAGGGAAGGCCGTCTTTGCAGAAGCCGCACTGCGGTTTAGGCCGGTTGCGACGCGGTGCCCGGATTGGTTTCATGCCGAGGTCTGCAAAGACGATGCGCATGGGATCGAACTGACCCTTAATGCCGATTGGCTGGATGGGGACTCCCGCTTGGCTCGGTTGTTCGTTCGTCCGGAGGGGCGCGACGGCTGGCGACCTTTGCGCAATGCGCGGGGCGACAGTTTCGCGATAGCCTTTACCAATCCAAATCCGGCAGCAGAGGGGCTTGTGCGCAACGAGGAACTTTCAAGGCGGTTTGAGACTCTGTGTCGCTGGCTTTCCGACTGCTATGCGGCAGAGTGCTGGCCAACGCTTGAGTGCGCGCTGGTTCCACGCTGGCAGGAACTTGGTCAACGGTTGCGACATTTGCCCGGTGGAGAGGGGGTCTTGATGCGAGCGGCTTGCCTGCCGCCGCCCGACCATGCGGCACCCGACTGGGTGCCGATCCTGCACCCTCTGCAATTCCTTCCAAACCTTTACGCAGCTCCTCCGCGGGCTTTCGCTTCGCTGGCGGCCTCTGCTGATCCGGGCATTGCCGAGATGGCTGCACTCGCCATGCTCAACACGGAGCGCCTGCGCGAGTTGTCGCATCTCCACCCGACTGTCTGCCTTGCTTTCCGTAACCTGCATTCCGCACGGGATAGCGATGCACGGCTGGAGGGTTTTGATCCGGCACGCTTCTTCAAAAACCTGCCAATCGTTGATAGCGATCCATCAGCGGGCTGGTTCTGGCGTGGAACGCCGTTGCTGGGGCCTGATCACTGGCGCGCGGCGCATCAGCGCCTTGCTGAGCGATTCGGCGCCGCCGGTCTCTTCGTCGAGGACACTGCGGAAGAAGGACCATACAGCCATCGCCAGCAGGCCCTACATCGGCTGATAAGGGCCGCCTGGATTTCCGCACCCGAGAAACTACGACCGCCAGCCCCCCTTCGGAGTCAGGATGCGGATGAGCCAGATCGGATTGATCTTTGGGCATCGGCGCTTCTTTCGGGATTTGCCCAGGCGAGCCGTTTCGATGAGGTAAGCGACTACGTGGAGACCGTTTCGCAACGGGCTGACCTGTCGCCAGCGCAAGCTCTTACCAGCATCGCCTTCATGCTACGCCTCGCTCCGGAGCTTTTCGCCTTCCACCTGCTGCTCTGGCAAATCGCCAAGGAACGCCCATGACAGACCTTGACCCAATCCGATTCAGAGACGACCTCAGCGCAACGCTGGCGCGCTATATCACAACAGCCGCCGCTGTCTCTTCTGCACGGGCACCGCGGCTCTCTCGCGCCGTGGCTGATAAGTGCGCTCAATCGGAATTGGTGCGCGGCCCGTTCGTCGAGAGTTTGCCAGACTTCGAGAAGGGCGAGAGCATTGAGGAACTCGTAGCTAACGGCGCATTGCACGGTGCCTGGTCGACGCTTTCCGAAAGCGAAGAAGGGCGGTCCCTGTGGCGCAGACGGCTTCACCTGCACCAGTCTGCAGCCATCGGACGCGACGAAAGCTATCTCGTCGCTACCGGCACCGGCTCCGGTAAGACGGAGTCCTTTCTCTTCCCCCTGATCGACGACCTTCTGCATCAAGGGGAACCGGGGCGGCCCGGCGTTCGGGCGATCCTTGTCTATCCGCTCAACGCCCTCGCAAACGACCAGATGCACCGCATCGCCCGGCTGTTGTTTCGGGATCTTGGTGATCCTGGTATCACGCTCGGGCGCTTTACCGGGCAGGTGCGTTCTGATGCAACAAGAGCGAATGAAGAAGCGCGCCTGACCACGACACCAACATTTCAGGCAGATTTCCCTGATGAGCGCCATGCCCCCAGAAATTGGCTTCTCGCCAGGGGCGAGATGCTGGAGAACCCGCCGCATATTCTGGTCACCAACTACGCGATGCTTGAGCACATCCTGCTCTTGCCGCGCAACCGTGCATTGCTGGCCGGGGCGGATGTCCGGTGGCTCGTCCTTGATGAAGTCCACACCTATACCGGCGCGCAAGCTATCGAAGTCGCTTTCCTCCTGCGAAAGCTGAAAGCGCGGCTCGGCATACCCCAAGGGCAGATACGATGTGTCGGGACATCCGCAAGTCTCAATCCGGCGAAGCGTGAAGAACTCGCGCGCTTTGCCGAAGACCTGTTCGGGGAGCCTTTCCCCGGCGGCGACGACGCAGTGATCACCGCCAAACGACGACTGCATTCCGCGTTGACCGACGGGAAAGAACCGAAAACGCTTTTAGCGTCCGACTGGGCCAAAGCGGGGCGCGTGCTGGCGAAGTTACGAAAAAAGGGATGCCTCGCGCCGGACAACGCAGGCTATCTGACCGAGGAATGGAATGAGGCTATGCGCGAGGTTGGCCTGAAAGTGCTGATCCTGGATTCGCAGCTTCAGTTCGGTGAAGCGCTGATGGCTCGCCTGGCCGGTCTTGCAGAGGTTCGGGCCGTGGCGGACGCACTCAGGGAGTGCGCGCTCCCCTTCACCGATCTGGCCGCGAGGGTATTTCCATCGGAATCGGCAGAAACATCGCGCACGGCTTTAACGGCGCTGATCTCGCTCGGTGTGCTGGCTCGGCCCTCTGTGCCTGGCGCATTTCCGCTGCTCCCGGCGCGTTTTCACCTTGCGGCCTCGGGCGTTGAGGGTGTGGCCCTGCGGCTATCTGCGAACGATGCCGAGAATTGGTCTGACTTACGGTTATCCCGCAACGGCGTGCATATAGCAGGCGCTCCTGCGTATTCCCTTTTCGTTTGCCGCAACTGTGGCGAGCCTTATGTGGAAGGCTGGGACGATGGGAGGATGCTTCATCCACGACCTGAGATCAGCCGGGGGGCAAAACGGCGTGTCCTGAGATTGATAAGGGCGGGTGAAGCAGCCACGGAAATTGACCCGGACGAGGGCGAGAGCGAAACCAGCGACAAACAGCTTTTCGAGTTCTTCGCCGACACAGGCAAGCTGGCGGACGGCCCCGAAGACGGCGTCCTTTCGCTTGCCGTTGCACCGATGCGTGACGACCCCGAAGAGCGGCGCAGCTATGTCCGAAAGTGCCTTTCCTGCGGCGCGAAGGGCGGAAGATTTGCTGAGCCGGTCACACCGATCCACCCCGGCGATGATGCTCTTGCTTCGGTCATGGCGCAGACATTGCTTGAGGCCCTGCCGCCGCCCCGGGGGAAATCATCCCAAGCGCCGATGCAGGGGCGCAATCTTCTGGTATTCGCCGACAATCGGCAGGATGCAGCTTTTTTTGCTCCGTTCTTTGAACGCACGGCTCGCGATCAGGCGATGCGGGCGTCGATGGTGCAGGCTTTGCGCCAAGAAGCGGATGAAGCCCTGGACCTGATGGGTTTGCGCGATGGGGTGTGGACGGCATTACGACGCTCCGGCTTCAGGCTCTATGACCGACGCAACCCGGAAGCATTGAGCAGCACCGCCGCGAAAGACCGACTGATGGCACTAATCGCGGCAGAGCTCTGCGGGGGCCCGCTGCGGGTGTCACTCGAGGCTCTCGGCCTGATCACCGTGCAATATGAAGGCAGTGACAGGATTGCGCAGCGGCTGACGGAAAGTGTAGCGCCCGAATACCGGGGCCTTGTGCCTGCACTTGTCCGCTTTCTCCTCGATCTCATCCGACAATCGAGAGCCATCAACGATCTGGAAAATATCGACCTCACCGACGAATCTATTTGGGGAGAACGGCAGGCAACCGCCGATATTTCCTGGTCGCTGACCCGCACACACAAAAGCCGCCGGTTGCGAACGCTGCTCTCCGAACAGGGACGCCTTAACCGGCCCCTTTGGGTGCTCGTTGACCGGCTCGGGATACCGGAAAAACAGGCGCGGGATATTCTGGATGATTTTTGGCAGGAAGCAATACGGCCCCAACATAAACTGCTTAAGCAGGTAGGCCATGGTCATGTGCTGAACTTAGCCGCCATGAGGTTCGTTGCGACTGCGGAAGGCGAATTGCGCCGTTGCGAAAGCTGTGGCGCGTCCAGCCAGATCGACCTTAGAGGCGTCTGCACGGCCTGGCGCTGTACCGGGCGCACCGTTCCCGTATCGGCCAGGGAACGGACCGAGATGCACCAGCGAAATCACTACATCGTCCGTTATGAAAGACAACCGCTCAGCGGGATCGCACGGGAGCACACCGCTGCCATTTCGATTACAGAGCGCTCCGAGACCGAAGAGCGGTTCCGGCAGGGGGAAATCAATCTGCTCAGTTGCACCACGACGATGGAAATGGGTGTCGATCTGGGTGAGCTTGAAGCGGTTTTTTGCCGGAATGTCCCACCGGGGATCGCGAATTATCAACAGCGCGCGGGCCGGGCCGGTCGCCGCGCTCAGGCCGCGCCCGTTGCGTTGATGATGGCCAGGTCCGGCAGGTATGATCAGGCAAAGTTCAACGATTTGCGCGGTTACCTTGAGGCATTGCCGCCAGCCCCCTACCTGACGTTGGACAACCCAAGTTTCTTCCGGCGGCATCAGGTTTCATGCCTGCTTGCAGGCTGGCTTGATCGTCGCCTTGCAGGCCACGAGCGCACAGGCGCTCCGCGCCTGCGCGATGTGCTGGAAGAGCGCTTGGACAGGACAACCGAGGGCGCATTACTGACAGACCTTTCAGCATGGCTCGCCTCAGACGCCGGAATTGCCACACACGCGGTTGCCGAAGACATGGTAGCTACTCTGCCAGCAAGACTTGATCATGTCGGCCTCGCCGCGGGGGAACTGACTGAGCATACCCGCGCAGAGATTACGCGCTGGATCAGGGCTACGTGCGCTCGCTGGCGTGAATTGAATGACGCTTACGAAAAGGCTCGTGCTGCGCTTGATGATTCGGGGGCAAATGAGCAGGCGCGTATGCGCGCTACCCGCCGCATGAGTGCCCGGCAGGGCGATATGAAACGTTATCTTGACCGCTTCCTGGTGGAAACATTGTCGCGTGAGGCCGTCATTCCGACCTACAGCTTCCCGGTTCACTCGATTCATCTGGAAATCGTGACCGAGCGCGGCCCGCATGGTGTTTCTGATGAGCGTGCCCTTCAACTTGACCGGGATGCAGCGATGGCGGTTGCAGAATACGCGCCGGGAGCAGAGGTGGTGGCCGGTGGCCGCATATGGACATCGGCTGGTATAACACGCAGGGCCATAGTGGGCACTGAAGACGCTTGGATGGAAAAGGGATTTTACCGTATCTGTCCGGCCTGCCAACATGCGGAAAGACACCACGACCGGGATGATTTTGGGGAAAACTGCATTCAATGCGGTGCCTCTGTCAGTGGTCGGGGCCGCAAATTCATTGAGCCTGTCGGTTTCCTGACATCATATGCTGATCGACAGGGCCGAGACCCAGGTGCATCTCGCTTGCGTGTTCGGCCTGTCGATGAAGCCCGCCTTCTCACAAAAGCGCGGCCGGAGGATTTCCGGGGCTCGGACCTCGCGCGCGTCACGCATTTCTTTGCGCCTGCGATTGCTCCGGAGGGGAGTCAGCCCGGACGTATGCTTGTCCTGAACCGCGGGCCGCAGGGCGCGGGTTATCTTTGGTGTTCGGCCTGCGAGTATGCTCGACCAGCACCTCAGGATGCGCTTGGAGGGGCCGAAATACGGAAAAAGCATAAGAACCCGCGGACCGGCGACCAATGTCGGGTCGAGTCACTCCGTTGGCCCGTTGACCTGGCGCATGTCTTCGAGACAGACCTGCGCGGTATCCGCATCGACCAATCGGTCCCTGACTTTTCTGATCGCGAAACTGATAAAGATCGGCGGGCGGCTCGGGATGGCTTCCTGAGAACGCTGGCTGAGGCATTGAGGCTTGCGGCGGCTGACATTCTTGAAACTGACCCAAGAGATTTGCGTGCAACCGTAGAGTTGCCAGGTGCGGTGCCGCTTGTGATCCTATCAGACTCGGTGCCGGGCGGTGCTGGCTATTGTCGTCGGCTGCTTGACGATCTTCAATTCTCGGCACGTGTGCTGCTCAGTCGAGCAATCGCGGTCCTTGATTGCCCGCGTGACTCAGATTGCGAGACAAGCTGCTCGCGCTGTCTGAACGACTATTCCAACCAAGTTCATTGGGACCAGTTTAATCGCCATCCCGCACTCCACTGGTTGCGCGGACTTCTTGCGAAGTCGTCGCCGTGACCGTATCACGCTCCCGAAGCAGCCATCCCGGTAGCGCAGACTTCAGCCGCGACGCCATGGGGGATGATCACCGACAAGCTGCACTCCTACGGTGCCGCGAAAGCGGAAATTACCTCGGGGATTGAGCACTGTCAGCACAAGGGGGTGAACAATCGCGCAGAGGCCTCGCACAAACACACGCAACGAAGAGAAAAAATCATGGGCAGACTGAAGTCTTCCAGGCAAGCGCAGCGGTTCTTGTCAGTCCATGATCAAACCGCCGCCCTGTTCCGACCCAAACGCCATCGTCTTTCAGCCACATCTTATCGCCACGCCCGAGCAGACGTCTGGAGTTCCCCCGTTTTTGTGGACAGTTATGGGCTAGACATTTCTAGGGCGTAGACTCACAAATACCATATGACGATAGCGGCGCTCTGTGCTGCGGCGAGGAATGTTTCGGCGCATC
>JPPB01000067.1 GCA_001483205.1 alpha proteobacterium 3107 | reverse complement strand
CGCCCGTTCGGCCCTGAAACGGTCCCCCGGACCGTTTCCGAGACGGGCCTCACCCCATGGCGGGCGCTTTGCACCCGCCGGGCCGGGCGCTGCCCTCTGCCTTTGAAGCTCGATGGCCCAACGACATAATATTGATAAGCCATCTACATCATAGCGCATCGCTGGCCAAACCATCCGCCCGGCGGAACGCCGGGCCCGCCGCGTCACCCCTCAATGGGATGGCGTGGCGTGCCCCCCTGAGCAGGCCGGGCGTGGCCATTATGCAGAGGTCTTTCCGATGTCGCGGGCAGGTCACTGACGCGGGCAAGCACCGTCCCGATGCCGTCAGCCGCTATCCCCATTCTTCCGCCCTATACGGGCGCGGAGATCTTCGGCCTCGGCGCGGGCGTGGCCCAGAGCTTCCATTGTGGTGGCGAGTTCCGCCTCTGCCTGCGCCAGCCTGCTGTTCATCTCTGCCTCAAGCCCCTGCATCCGGGCGATGGCCTGATCACGGGCCGCTTCTGCCTCGTGCCGGGCCTGCGCCATCCGGTCGGTCTCGGTCATGTCCCCCTGCTCCACACGGGCAAAACGGTGCAGCGCCCAATGCGCGAACCACCCCAGAAGGAAGGCCGCGAACAGGATGGCCGCAATGGTAAGGACAAGTCCGGTTCCGTTCATCGTCGGCCCCCTGCCGTTATATCTGCCGCATCGCCCCCCGCGCCCGCAATCAGCGTAAAAGTGATCCGCCGGTTTTGCCGCCGCCCGGCCTCGGTGTCATTATCGGCGATCGGGCGGCTCTCGCCATAGCCCTTTGCGGTCAGGTTGCTGGTCAGCACCCGCCGGGCAATCAGCGCATTCAGCACCGCATCCGCCCGCGCCTGGCTAAGGCCAAGGTTCATCTGTTCGCGCCCCTGGCTGTCGGTATGCCCGCCGATTTCCATCTTCACATGCCGGCATTCGCGCACCTTATCGGCAAGCGCGTTCAGGGTCCGCCGGGCACTGGGTGAAATATCGGCCGAACTCGGCGCGAAGGCGATCTTGCTGCCCTCAAGGATGGCGTTGATGTTCGCCACGCAGTCCTCGGGCGCGGGCAGGGCGGCGTCCGGGGAAAGCCATTTCGCATGACGCACCTCGACCAGAACATTCTGCGCCGCGCCCGGTCTTTCCGACAGCATCCGGGTAATTTCCGCCTGCGCGTCCGGGTTGCCGCTTGTGCCGCGCAGCTCGATCAGATCGGCCCGCAGAATCACCTGCCCGTTCCCGAGCGCGCCCAGTGCCGCCAGCCCCGCCAGCGCCTGCGCCGTCCAGCCCGGCGGCAGCCTGGTATGCGGGCGGGTCGTGGAATGGACCAGCCTGACCCCGGCATGGCTGCGCATATAGCTTTCCGCCGCCCGCGCCGGTCCGTCAGCCAGATGGCCGTGCAGATGCGCCAGCCCCTCGGGGCTGAGGGTGGCGATAAATTCCGGCGCGGCGCTGTCATCCGGCCCCGGCCCCCCGGCCTGCTCCGGCTCAGGCGGCACAACGTGCAGCGCAAAGCCCTCCGGCAGGGCGGCCTCAAGCTCGTTGGCAGCACGGTCAAACAGCGCGCGGGGGGTCGTCTCTGCCGCCGCAAACGTGATGTCGGTGTCGGCAAATGTCACCGATCCGTCGCCGATCCCGGCCAGGGCAGCGATGGCGCGCTCCACCGCCTCGGCCCAGTGTGGTGAGGGGCGGCCAAGCCCGATCCTGCACGCGCCGTCCACGCCAAGACCTGCGGCGCGCAGAATGCGGGTGCGGGTCGCTTCACTGTCGGCGGAACAGGCATCAAAACGCCCGGTGCCCGCTTCGACCAGATAATGCAGCGTGAACGGCGCAATCACCGGGCGGGGCGCGGACAGATCAAGCGTCAGGTCAACCCCCCGTGGTGCATCCGCCCGCAGGGTTTGTTCCAGCCGGGCGCGGGCCTCGGTGCTGTCGGTGATGGCGGTGATGGTCACGACCCCGGTGCGGACGGATATTTTCGACTGCGGCAGGTGGGACAGCGCGGCAACGGCATAATCGAGCGCCACATCCCAGCCCGGCGGTGCGGGATGGTCCGCCGTTTCCAGAAGGTCCGTCACCCGTGCCCCGCCGGGCAGGGCGGCAATCGCCCCGATGATCCCGGCCCGCCCGTTTTCCGCCGGGATGAGGCCGAGCAGCGACACCCGCCCGCCATCGCGCAGCAGCTCGACCAGAAATTCAGGCGCGGCAATATCCGCCGCCGCCGCGACCGACATGGCGTCAGTCACGCGATGGGCGGCCACCACCTCACCCGCGAGGCTGAGGGCGCGGAAGCGGGCGGCCTCTGACGGGGCGGTCCCGCTGAGGCTGACTTGCAGCCCGTCCGCCGTGACGGTGGCCCAGGTCAGGTCACCGGCGACCAGCAGGGTGGTTATCCGTGACAGAGTGGCGGATTCGATTCGTTTAGAGGCGGCAAGGGCGACCGCCAGCGAAAGCGCTGCCCCGACGGTCATCGCCGCCACAATCAGGGTTTTGGACAGTCGCATCACTCTCTACCCGGTCAGCCCCGGACTGTTTAAGCGCCGCGCCGGGATTGCGCAATCAGACAATGAAGGGCGGCAGGCCGTTTGAAAGACCTCTGCATAATGGCGCGTCGCTCCCCAAACGCTCCCGCCCGGTCGCAAGACCGGGCCGCGCCGTCCCGCTCCTAAATGGGGTGGGCGGCGCGCCCCCCTGAGCGGATCGGGCGTTACCTGCCGAACTGTTCGCGCATCTGCCCCGGCAAAGCACAATCAGACGATCACCACCGCGACGGCGAAAAAAACCACAGGCACAAGACCGGCATCGCGGTTAGAGCGGAACAGGCGCAGGCATGTCTCCGGCTCATCAATGTTCAAATCCCGTATCTGCCAGGCCAGATGCCAGCCCATCGCCCACGGCCCCCCAAGGGCGATGACAAGCGCCAGCAGATCGCCCCTGTCCGTCAGCGCAACCACCACCGCCATCGCCATCAGCACCACCACCGCCACCATGAACCAGCGCAGAATGGCCCCGGTCCGCGCGCCGAACAGCAGCGCGGTAGAGCGGATGCCGATCAGGGCGTCGTCCTCTTTGTCCTGATGGGCATAGATCGTGTCATAGAACACCGTCCACACCACCCCGGCCAGATACAACAGCACCGCCGGGGCTTCCAACGTGCCCCGATGCGCTGTCCAGGCCACCAGCGCGCCCCAGTTAAAGGCGATGCCCAGAAACACCTGCGGCCACCAGGTAAAACGCTTGGCAAACGGGTAAACGGCCACCGGGATCAAAGAGATCACCCCGAGCAGGATCGTCGCCCGGTTAAAGGTCAGCAGGATCAGCAACCCGACCAGCGCCTGCACGATCAGCCACACCACGGCCTGCCGGACACTCACCTGACCCGCAGGCAGCGGGCGGGAGCGTGTCCGCTTCACCCCGGCATCGATCCTGCGGTCCGTGATGTCGTTCCAGGTGCAGCCCGCCCCCCGCATGGCGACCGCGCCGATAACGCATCCGGCGACGATCCACAGGTCAAAGGCGCGCGCCCCGTCCGTCGCCGCCGCCAGCGCCACCCCCCACAGGCACGGGATCAGCAACAGCCATGCGCCGATTGGCCGGTCCGCCCGTGACAGCCGCAGATAGGGCCGCGCCCATGCAGGCGCACGGTGGTCAACCCAGTTGCCCTTGCCTGCATCAGCAACCTGGCCCTCGGGCGCTGGCGTTTCTGGGGGCTGGGGCATATGGTCGGCCTCATGGAAAAAGCAATCGTCAGGCTCTATGTAGATCAGCCGCTGGGGGCGGGGCAATCGGTTCCTCTGACCCGCGATCAGGCGCATTATCTGTTCGGGGTGATGCGGCAGGCGGCGGGCGCGGCGGTTGCGCTGTTCAACGGGCGGGACGGCGAATATCTGGCCCATGTGCAGGAGGCCGGAAAGCGTGGCGGTGTTCTGGTTTGCGCGACGCAGACAAGGCCCCTGCAAGCGCCGCCCGATCTGTGGCTGCTGTTTGCACCGATCAAGAAGGCGCGGACGGATTTTATCGTCGAGAAGGCCGCCGAGATGGGGGCGGCGCGCATCTGCCCGGTGCAGACGGCGCTGACCAATGCCGCGCGTATCCGCCGGGACCGGTTGCAGGCCCATGTGATCAGGGCGGTCGAGCAATGCGGCGGCACCTTTGTGCCCGAGGTGGCAGAGATGCGGCGGCTTTCGGCCCGGTTGTCGGACTGGCCCCCGGACCGGCGGCTGATGTTCTGTGATGAGGCGCTGGCCGGGGCAGGGCGGGCGTTGCCGGTGACGGGGGGTGGCGGGAAGGACGACGGCGGCAAATGGGCGATTCTGATCGGGCCGGAGGGCGGGTTTTCCGCGTCAGAGCGTGACCGCCTTTGCGCCATGCCCGGGGCCTGTGCCGTCAGCCTCGGCCCCCGCGTGCTGCACGCTGACACTGCGGTGGTGGCGGCGATGACGGTCTGGCAACAGGCGCTTGGGGATTGGAGGGCTGATGACAGGTCTGGCGTGGTACCGTAAAATTGATCACAGGCTTAAAACCTGATCCTGTCAGGGCGCTGCTGCGTGGATGTAAGCGCTTGCATCGAAATTGTAAGCGCTTACATTCCGGGAAAGAGGCAAAACCCGCGTCCGGCACGGCAAGGGGGCGCGCGCCGCCCACCCCATTTAGAGGTG
>JPPB01000066.1 GCA_001483205.1 alpha proteobacterium 3107 | reverse complement strand
GAGGGCTGACCTGATGCTGACGGCCAGTTTCAGCGATTCCACCATTGCCGGGCTGCTTCGCAACTCCACACTTCAGAAAGCGGGTCAGGATAGCCCTGAACCCCTTGACGGGTATGCCTTTATCATTCCGATAACAGGGTTCGACGATACAGGATTTGAGGGGGACTTTTCGATTACCCGCGGGAGTCAGGGCACCTTTGATCTGTCTTACGAGGGTGCTTTCTACGGGCCGAATGCCGAAAGCGTGGCCGGGCGGATCTCCGGCACTGCCGAGCTTGATGGCAGCCGGATTGCCAGGGGGTGGTTCGGCGGCGACCAGAGCGAATGAAATACCCCGCATTGACCGGCGCAAACCGCGATACATCCGCCGGGCAAGACCTCTGCGTAACAGCCAGACCGGGCAGCACGCTGCGGCCCACAGCCGCCGCCGCTCCCCCGCTTGCCCTTGCCATTCGCGCGAAACCGGTTATATCATCACGTTGATACCCCCGAGCTTGCAATGGACCTGCCCGAACCCGATACCCTGATCCTGTCCCGAAAGGCGGAAATCGTCGCCCGACTGCGCGGCATCCTGCCCGGGGACGCGGTGATTGACGCCGAGGAAGAGGTGCGGGCTTATGAGTGCGATGCGCTCACCGCATGTCGTTGCCCGCCGCTATGTGTCGTTCTGCCCTCGACAACCGATCAGGTGGCGGCCGTGCTGCGAGCCTGTCACGATATGCGGGTGCCGGTGGTGCCGCGCGGGTCGGGAACATCACTCGCAGGTGGCGCATTGCCGACCGCCGACAGCGTTGTCCTTGGTGTCGCCCGGATGACCGAAGTGCTCGAGATCAATTATGACGACCGTTTCATCCGGGTTCAGGCGGGCCGCGCCAACCTGTCGGTCTCTGGCGCTGTCGAAGAGGCCGGGTTTTTCTATGCGCCCGACCCGTCAAGCCAACTTGCCTGTGCAATCGCCGGGAATATCGCGATGAACTCCGGCGGTGCCCATTGCCTGAAATACGGGGTGACGACCAACAACCTGCTTGGCGTGACACTGGTGACCATGGCGGGCGAGGTCATCAGCATCGGCGGCGCGTATCCTGATGCGGGCGGGCTGGACCTTTTGGGCGTCATCTGTGGCTCTGAAGGGCAGCTTGGCGTCGTGACCGAGGCAACATTGCGCATTCTGCCCCGGCCCGAGGGCGCGCGCCCGGTGATGATCGGCTTTGATGATGCCGAGACTGCCGGGCAATGTGTCGCCAATATCATCAGATCGGGGGTGTTGCCCGCCGCCATCGAATATATGGACCGGCCCTGTATCGAGGTGGTGGAAGCGTTTTCCGGTGCGGGCTATCCGATGTGCGAGGCGCTGCTGATTGTCGAGGTCGAGGGATCAGAGAGCGAAATCGACGATCAATTCACCCGGATCACCCGGATCGCGCGGGCATTGCGCCCTGCGGAACTGCGCGAAAGCCGGAGCGCCGAGGAAAGCGCACTCATCTGGATGGGCCGCAAATCGGCCTTCGGGGCTATGGGGCGGATCAACGATTACATGTGCCTGGACGGGACGGTGCCGGTTTCCGAACTGCCCCGCACCCTGCGCCGGATCGGTGAATTATCGGCGGAATACGGGCTGAAGGTCGCCAATGTGTTTCACGCCGGTGACGGCAATATGCACCCGCTGATCCTGTTCGACGCCAATGCGCCGGGGCAGTTGGAGACCTGCGAGGCTCTGGGGGCGGAAATCCTGAAGCTCTGCGTTGAGGTCGGCGGTTGTCTGACCGGCGAGCACGGCGTTGGTGTTGAAAAGCGCGACCTGATGGGGGCGCAATTCACGGATGCCGATATGGGTGCGCAGATGCGGGTGAAGGATGTGTTTGACCCCGCGTGGCTGCTGAACCCGGCAAAGGTGTTTCCCCTGGACAAGAGCCGCGCGCACCGGCTGGCCGCAGAATGATCCGGCCCGAAACCGAGGCCGAGCTTGCCGGGGTGATCCGGGACGCGCGCCGCCCGTTTCGGATTCAGGGCGGCGGCACCCGGTCGGTCGGCGGGACGGGCGCGGGCGATGTGCCGGATGTGCTGGATATGTCAGGGCTTTCGGGGGTCACCTTTTACGACCCCGGCGCGCTGACGATGGTGGCGCAGGCAGGCACCCCGCTGGCTGAAATAGAGACCGTTCTGGCCGCTGAGGGGCAGCACCTTGCCTTTGAGCCGCCGGACTACAGGCCCCTGCTTGGCACGACAGGCGAGCCGACAATCGGCGGGGTGGTGGCCGGGAATATCTCCGGCCCGCGCCGGGTTCGGGCCGGGGCGTGCCGGGATTTCATGCTGGGTGTGCGCTTTGTTGACGGGCATGGCGCGCTGATCAGGAACGGCGGGCGGGTGATGAAGAACGTCACCGGTTATGATCTTGTCCGGCTGATGACCGGTTCCTGGGGGACGCTGGGGGTGCTGACAGAGGTTGCCTTTAAGGTGCTGCCAAAGCCCGAGGCGGCGGCGTGCCTGAAGATTTACGGACTGACGGGCGCTCGGGCCGTCGGGGCGATGTCGCGCGCGCTCGGCTCTCCCTATGAGGTCACCGGGGCCGCCCATGTCCCCGCGGATGCAGGGAATGATCCGGTAACGCTCATCCGCATTGAGGGCTTTGCCCATTCGGTCACCCGCCGGACGGAGCGGCTGAAAACCCTGCTGACTGACGCGGGCGAAATCACCGTCGTGACCGATCCGGCAGAGGTGCGCCGCCAATGGCGCGCGCTCGGCTGTGCCGGGCGCTTTCACGGTGACGGCGGGGATGTCTGGCGGCTGTCTGTGCCGCCGTCGCAGGCCCCCGGTCTTGTCGCGCGAATGCCGGAGGGCACCGCTGTTATCCTCGACTGGGGCGGCGGGCTGATCTGGGCGTCCTGCCGGGCGGGGGGCGACCTGCGGGCGCATCTTGGCGCGTTTGACGGCCACGCGATGCTGGTGCGCGCCGATGACGCGACAAGGCGCGCTCTTGGCACATTTCAGCCCGAACCGCCGCCACTGGCCCGGATCAGCGCCGGGCTGAGGGCGCGGTTCGACCCGCGCGGTCTCCTCAATCCGGGGATCACCGGGGGCACGGAGGCCATGGAGTAGGGCGATGCAGACGCATTTTTCCGAGGAACAACTGCGCGATCCGGGCATCCGGCGGGCGAACGAAATTCTGCGCTCTTGTGTGCATTGCGGGTTTTGCACCGCCACCTGCCCCACCTATCAGGTGCTGGGCGATGAACTGGACAGCCCGCGCGGGCGCATCTATCTGATCAAGGACATGCTTGAGAAGGGCCGCCCGGCGGATGTGCGGACCGTCACCCATATTGACCGCTGCTTAAGCTGCCTGGGCTGCATGACCACCTGCCCGTCCGGTGTGCATTATATGCACCTGGTGGACGAGGCGCGGGCGCATATAGAGCGCACCTATCGGCGGCCATGGCCGGACCAGGCGTTGCGTTGGCTGCTGGCGCGCATCCTGCCCTATCCGGGGCGGTTCCGGCTGGCGCTGAGGGCGGCGCGGGTCGCCCGGCCCTTTGCCCGTCTGATGCCGGATGCCCGGCTGCGGGCAATGCTGGAGATGACGCCGAAGCGCCTGCCGCCGGTCAGCCGCAACGATACCCCGCAGGTCTTTGCCGCCACCGGCGCGCGCAAAATGCGGGTGGCGCTGATGACCGGATGCGCGCAGCGGACGCTCGCCCCCGGCATCAATGACGCAACCATCCGGTTGTTGCGGCGGCTGGGGTGCGAGGTGACGGTGGCGAAGGGCGCGGGCTGTTGCGGGGCGCTGGTTCATCACATGGGCAAAGCGCGCGAAAGCCACATCGCCGCCAAGCGGAACATCCGCGCCTGGATCGCCGAAGACCGGACGGACAGGCTGGACGCCATTGTCGTCAACACTTCCGGCTGCGGCACGACGCTGAAGGACTACGGGCATATGCTGCGCAACGATCCGATGGGCCCCGAGGCCGCGCGGGTTTCAGAGCTCGCCGCCGACATATCCGAGGTGCTGATGCGTCTTGATTTTCCCGAATGTCCGCCGCGCGACCTGTCTGTCGCGTATCATGCGGCCTGTTCCCTGCAACACGGCCAGGGCATCAGGACCGGCCCGAAAGAGCTGTTAAACCGGGCCGGTTTCACGGTGGCGGAACCGGCGGACAGCCATATGTGCTGTGGGTCTGCCGGAACCTACAACCTGTTGCAGCCCGCGATTGCCGCCCGGCTCGGCGACAGAAAGGTCCGGTCGCTGGAGGCCCTGTCGCCCGACATCATCGCCGCGGGCAATATCGGCTGTATGGCGCAGATCGGCAAGGGGGCGGGGGTGCCGGTTGTTCACACGGTCGAATTGCTGGATTGGGCCACGGGCGGGCCGGGGCCGTGCGGTCTTGGGGACGGGCGCGTTTGAAAGGCTTTTGTATGATAGTGCGTCCGTGGCCAACCCGTCCCGCCCGGCGCTTGCGTCGGGCCGCGCTGTCCCACCCCTCGATGGGGTGGACGGCGCGCGCCTCTCTTGAAACTTCTGCATATTGACCGAGCCGGGCAGCCGCCTGCCTGGGCGGGCGCTTTTCGCGACAGTCCACATTGGCGATGATCTTGCCATAAAGTCCATGCGCTCCAACAGGCTGAGGCGTTTAGAGCGCCTGCCGGGGGGCAGGCAGGCGCTGCCCGGCGTTCCGCCG
>JPPB01000065.1 GCA_001483205.1 alpha proteobacterium 3107 | reverse complement strand
TCCGGTGGACCGTTTCAGGGCCGAACGGGCGGAGCCCAATGACGGCGCGGCCCGGTCTTGCGACCGGGCGGGAACAGGGCCGGGACTTGAAATCAAAATCCGGGCGTTACGCTATATGTCCGGCGGCCCGTCAGGTCGGCAGACCGACCACAAAGCGCGCCCCCAGAGGCTCCGACATAATGTCGTCATCGGTGGGGCGGATGTTCTCGGCCCAGATGACACCGCCATGGGCCTCGATGATCTGTTTCGAGATCGCCAGCCCCAGACCGGAATTGTCGCCGAACTGACCACCGGGGCGTTCTGAATAGAAGCGGTTGAAAATCTTGTTCAGCGCCTGTTCGGGGATGCCGGGGCCGGTGTCCTCGATCACCACCAGAACCCGGTTTTCCCGCCGCCGCGCCCAGACACGGATCGCATCGCCACTCTCGCAAAAGGAAATCGCGTTGCTGATCAGGTTGACGAACACCTGCGCCAGGCGCGGCTCCAGCCCGTGGATGATGATCGGCTCGCCGGGCAGGTCGGTGATCAGATCAATGCCTTGCTGCGCCGCCTCATCGCTCAGGTGGTCTGCCAGATTGCCGACCAGACGCAGCAGGTTGAACGGCTCTTCCTCTTCCTTCACCAGTTCGCTGTCGAGCCGGGATGCGTTGGAAATGTCACTGACCAGCCGGTCAAGCCGCCGCACATCGTGCTCGATGACATTCAGCAGCTTGTCGCGGTGCTCTGTCTTCTGTGCCACCCGCAGCGTGCCGACGGCAGAGCGCAGACTGGCCAGCGGATTCTTGATCTCATGGGCCACATCGGCGGCAAATTGCTCATTGGCATCAATCCGGTCATAAAGCGCGGTGGTCATGCCGCGCAGGGCGTCGGACAGGCGACCGATCTCATCCGGTCTTGCGGTCAGATCAGGGATGCGCACCCGTCCGGGACTCATCCTGCGCGTATTCCTGTCGTGCCCCAGCTCCGCCGCCGCCGCCAGCTCTGCCAGCGGGTTGGCGATGGTCGATGCCAGCAGCAGGCTCAGCCCCACCGAGACCAGAATGGCAATCAGGATGAGCAGAAATATCTGTTCCTGTTCCCCGCGCACCAGCGCGTCGATCTCTCCGTCCGGGCTGACAAGGGCAATCGCGCCGATGGTTTCGCCGCCCCTGCGCACCGGGGTTGCGACTATGAAATTCCTCTGCCCGTTCGCTATCCGCCAGGTGCGGCTCCGGGTGCCGTCGGACAGCGCGCTTTTGGCCAGGGCGCGCACGCCTTCGGTGATCGTCTGGTCATCGGTCTCTGAGGATGTTTCCGGCGACAAGAGGCCCGACATCAGCGACCAGGCACCGTTCAGGAAATCAACGATGACTGTCTTGCGCGCGCCCTCATCCTCTGTGCGGGAAGCGGCAGAGGGCGCGGGCGACCTGCCCAAAGAAGCGCTGACAGGCCGCGCCAGGGCGTCGAAGACGAATATATCGACCTGATGATCCAGGGGATCAAGGCCAAGCACGGCCTCTGCAACCGCCCTGATCCCGACCGGGGCCGCGCCCGCCACCTCGAGCCGCGCCTCAAAAATACCGGCAAGCAGCTTTGCCTCGGTTTTAAGACCAGCCTCGCGCTGATGGACACGCGAATCGAACGGGTTCAGAAACAGAACGCCCGCGACCAGAAAGAACACCGCCAGCAGGTTAGAGGTGATGATCCGGCGCACCAGCGGCGAACGGTTGAAAAAGGCGGTCCGACGCCGTTTCCGGCCAAGCCTGATTTCTCTGTCAGCGGAACTGTCCGGAGAAACCCAATCCTCGCCAAGAACGACTTCCTGCCGTTGCGCAGTCCGGGCGTCTTTCACCTAACCCCCCGCCACCGGTCTCATTCTTCGTTGTATCTGTAGCCGATCCCGTAGAGCGTCTCAATGGCCGAGAATTCGGGATCGGTGAAGCGCATCTTTTTGCGCAGGCGTTTGATGTGGCTGTCTATGGTGCGGTCATCCACATAGACCTGTTCGTTATAGGCCACATCCATCAACTGATCGCGGCTTTTGACGAAACCGGGGCGCTGGGCCAGTGCCTGCAACAACAGAAACTCGGTGACCGTCAGCGAGACGCTGTTGCCCTTCCATGACACCGAATGGCGCAGCGGGTCCATCGACAGATGGCCGCGCACCATCACTTTCTGGTCTTCCTCGGTTGCGATCTCGTTGTTTTCGATGGCCTCCTGACGGCGCAGAAGCGCGCGGATGCGCTCAACCAGAAGCCGCTGCGAAAACGGCTTTTTCACATAGTCATCCGCCCCCATGCGCAGGCCCAGAACCTCGTCGATCTCATCATCCTTGGAGGTCAGGAAGATGACCGGCATTGAGGTCTTTTGGCGCAGCCTTTGCAGCAGGTCCATGCCGTCCATGCGCGGCATCTTTATGTCCAGAACCGCCATGTCGGGCAGAGCCTTGTTGAAAGCGTCGAGCGCCGACTGGCCGTCATTGTAGGTGTCAACCTCGAAACCTTCGGCCTCCAGGGTGATGGAGACGGAGGTCAGGATGTTGCGGTCATCGTCAACCAGCGCGATTTTCGGCATTTTGCACGCTCCTCGTAGAACCCTGTATGCCTGTGCTCGGGGCGCATTGTTGTGGTTCCGGTGTCCGGAATCAATCAATATCTGTGAATCATTGTTTCTATTGTCCGAAACCCGGCGCGGGATGGCCCTTCGGCAACCGGGGCAGGGGGCGCGCGCCCCGTGCAGGCCGCAAGGCTCGCCCGCCCGCCAACCGATGGTGCGAAACTGCGCCATTCCGTCCTGTTCAACGCCACGGCGGACATGTTAGAACGGCGCTGACATGTCATTCGGCCCCGCCCGGCGGCGGCACCGGTCAGCAACGGGAGCATCGCAGATGAAGGGACGGGTAAACCCCGCGCACACTCTTCAGCATCAGGGGATCAGCGGCCTCGGGGATGTCTTCTGCAACCTCACCGAACCGGCGCTGATCGAAGAGGCATTGAGACGGGGCGAAGGCGCGCTTGGCCGGGGCGGTGCGTTTCTGGTCAGGACCGGCAAGCACACCGGGCGCTCGCCCGATGACAAGTTCATCGTCCGCACACCCGCCGTCGAACAAAACATCTGGTGGGAAAACAACGCCCCGATGGACCCCGCCGCCTTTGATACGCTCTATGCCGACATGCGCGCCTACATGGCGGGGCGCGACTTTTTCGTGCAGGATCTGTTCGCCGGGGCCGATCCGGCGCACCGGCTTGATGTGCGCATGGTGACAGAGCTTGCCTGGCACAGCCTGTTTATCCGCCACCTGCTGCGCCGCCCCGAACGCGAAGAGCTGGCGGCATTTATACCGCACTTCACCATCATCAACTGCCCCGGCTTTCGCGCAGACCCGGCCCGGCACGGTTGCCGCTCTGACACCGTGGTGGCGCTGAATTTCGACCGCCGCATGGTGCTGATCGGCGGCACCGGCTATGCGGGCGAGAACAAGAAAGCCGTCTTTACCCTGCTGAACTACCTTCTGCCCGAGAAAGGCGTTATGCCGATGCACTGCTCGGCCAATCACGCGCCGGACAACCCGGTGGACACGGCGATCTTTTTCGGGCTGTCGGGCACCGGCAAGACGACGCTTTCGGCTGATCCGGCGCGGGTGCTGATCGGTGATGACGAACATGGCTGGTCAGACCGTGGCCTGTTCAATTTCGAGGGCGGTTGCTATGCCAAAACAATCAACCTGTCACCCGAGGCCGAGCCGGAAATCCACGCCACCACCACCCGCTTTGCCACTCTGATCGAGAATATGGTTTTTGATGCCGGGACCCGGACGCTCGATTTTCGCGATGACAGCCTGACCGCCAATATGCGCTGTGCCTATCCGCTGGACTATATTTCCAATGCCTCGAGGTCATCCCTGGGCGGGCACCCGAAACATGTGGTTATGCTGACCTGCGACGCCTTTGGGGTGCTGCCGCCGGTCGCCCGGCTGACCCCGGCGCAGGCGATGTATCACTTCCTGTCGGGTTTTACGTCTAAGGTTGCGGGCACCGAGCGCGGCGTGACGCGGCCGGAGCCGACATTCTCTGCCTGTTTCGGCGCGCCGTTCATGCCCCGGCGACCAGAGGTCTACGGCAATCTGCTGCGCGAAAGGATCGCCCGGCACGGGGCGGCCTGCTGGCTGGTCAATACCGGCTGGACGGGGGGCGCATATGGCCATGGCGCGCGGATGCCGATCAGCGCCACCCGCACCCTGCTGGCCGCGGCTCTTGACGGCTCACTGGCCGGGGCGCGCTTTCGCAGGGACGGGAATTTCGGGTTTGAGGTTCCGGTGCATGTGCCGGGGGTGGCCGACATCCTGCTGGAGCCGCGCCGCACCTGGGACGATGCCGGGGCCTATGACCGTCAGGCCGCCCGGCTGGTCGGGATGTTTGCCGAGAACTTCACCCGCTATGAGGCCCATATCGATGATGAGGTGCGGGCCGCCGCCATCGGGTGAGGCGGGGGCGGCTGGTTATCGGGAAAGAGACAAGGGCCGCGCGGCCCGGCAAGGGGGCGCGTCGCCCACCCCATTGAGGAGATCTCTGCATAATAGCTCAGCCGGGCAGCCGCCTGCCTGGGCGGGCGCTTTTCCCGACAGTTCATATTGGCGATGGTCTTGCCATAAAGCCCATACGTTCTAGCAGGTTGCAGCGTTTCAAGCGCCTGCCGGGGGGCAGGCAGGCGCTGCCCGGTCTTGCGACCGGGCGGGACGGGTTGGCCAGTGATGCACATTATGCAGAGGTCTTTACACCCCGACCTA
>JPPB01000064.1 GCA_001483205.1 alpha proteobacterium 3107 | reverse complement strand
CGCCGCCAGCCGCCGCCAGCCGAATCTCGGCCCCGGATCACGTTTGCGCCCCGGTGCCATGTCGGAATGACCGATCACGCGCTCCGGCAAAATGGCGCACCGCCCCATCACATCAGCCAAAAGCCACTCAAGCGCCGCCATCTGCGGCTCCGGGAACGGCGCATCGCCGGGATTGGCAAGCTCAATGCCGATTGAGCGCGAATTAACGTCTCCGACCGCGCCCCATGCGCCCGCGCCCGCGTGCCAGGCGCGCTTGTCCTCGGCAACCAGCCGGTAAATCAACCCGGTCTCAGAGATCAGATAATGCGCGGACACCCCGGCGCGCCGGTCACACAGGCGGTCCAGAGCCGCCTGCACACTGTCCATCGCCGTGTAGTGCAGCACGATCAGGTCCGGGCGCGCACCACCCCGCCGATCACCGAAATTCGGTGACGGACAGTCGGTCAGGTCAGGCCGGTCCACCACCTAGTTGCCGGAATTTGCCCACAACGCCGCCCGGAACGGGGCCGGATCCCAGTAACACGCATAGCCGTCGCCATCGGGATCAAGGCCCAGCCTGTCCCATTTCGGCCCGCCTCTGGCCAGAAAATCCTGCTGGGCGTGGTCGGACGATGCGTATCCGGCGCAGTTGCGGTTGAACCTGTTCGCTGACAGGATGGTGATCCGCCGCCAGATTTTTTGTCCGACCGGGTGGCTGGTGGCCAGCGCGTAATCCACCACGTTCGGCCCCATATCACCGGGGCGTTCCGGCAACGCGCCCGGCTCGATCACCTGATAGCGCTGACGGCTGGCGGCGATGCGCTCGGCGTCGCTTTCGATGGTTTCCCGGCCCGAGACTGCCTCGAAGTCCTGCTCGTCAGAGATGGCAGAGCGCGCAAGCCGCTGTTCGGCGGGTTGTTCGGCTGGCTGTTCGGTGGTTTGCCCGGCGGTTTGCTCTTCCGCCGCAACCGGGGCGGGCGATTGCGCGACCGGCGTTGGGGCCGGGGCAGGCGGCTGCGGAACCGGGGCGGGTGCAGCCTCGGCCCGCGCCACCGTCGTTGTCGTTGTTTCCCCGCTGTCGGGGGCGCGCGTGACAGGCGGCACGATCGTCCGTTCCGGGCCACGCTGCACGGCCTTGCGGGCCGCCTGCTCTTTCAGATAGTCCTTGTAGTTGCCGAACCCGACACCGGTTTCGCCCTGCTGTCCCTGGGGGACACAGGCCGCAAGGACCAAAGAAGACACAATCACCAAGACCACAGACCGCATTACACTGCCCACCCTCATTCCTTCATTCGCGGGATGTTACCACCATCGGGCCGGTTTGAAAACAAATCCCGCCGCCTGTTCCGGCAGAAAGACCTCTGCATGATTTCCGAGCCGGGCCAGTCCCAAGACCAGCCCGCCCCACCACTTCGCAGGCTCAGGACTATATTCCGCCTGTGTGCCCTGTATGGCCGACGGTCGTTTTTTCCGGGATGCGCTGCACCGCTTCACGCGCCGCCTGATCCCTCAAGCCGTCTTCGTAATCGCCGGACCCCACAACCGATTCGCCCTGGCCGCTTTCATAAGCGCACCCCGCAACGGCAAGAGACGCCACCATCATCAGAACCATATACCGCATCATCTGTTCATCACCATTGTTTGTGTGACACGCACCCTACCACCATCTGGCCGGTTTGGAAACAAATCCCGTTGCCTTTTCCAGAACATGGGCCGCATTCAGCAACGCGCCTTCGTTCCAGGGGCGGCCAATCAGTTGCAGCCCCAGCGGCAACCCCGCCCCGTCAAGACCCGCCGGAACCGAAACCGCGGGCAGCCCGGCCAGATTGACCGTCACCGTGAACACGTCATTCAGATACATGCGCACAGGATCGGCGTTCTGCATCTCTCCCAACCCAAAGGCGGCGGACGGGGTTGTCGGGGTCAGGATCGCCTCGACCCCATCGGCAAAGGCGGCCTCAAAATCCCTGGCAATCAGCGCCCTCACCTTGCGCGCGCGGTTGTAATAGGCGTCATAGAACCCCGCCGACAGCACATAGGCCCCGATCATCACCCGGCGTCTGACTTCCGGCCCGAATCCCTCGGCGCGGGTCTTCTCGTAAAGGTCGCCGATGCCCTCGCCCTCGGCCAGCGCCGCCCGGTGGCCATAGCGCACACCGTCATACCGCGCGAGGTTGGCGGACGCCTCGGCAGGGGCAATCACGTAATAGGCGGGCAGTGCGTATCCGGTATGGGGCAGGGATATATCGACGACCTTTGCGCCCGCGTCGCGCATCATTTCCGCCCCCGTAGCCCAGAGCCGTTCGATCTCTTCGGGCATCCCGTCCATGCGGTATTGCCGGGGAATGCCGATTTTCCTGCCGCGGATGTCGCCGTCGAGCGCCGCCTCGAAACACGGGACAGGCAGATCGGCAGAGGTCGAATCCTTCGGGTCATGCCCGCACATGGCCTCCAGCATGATCGCCGCGTCGCGCACGGATTTGGTCAGCGCACCCGCCTGATCAAGCGAGGACGCAAACGCCACGATGCCCCAGCGCGAACACCGCCCGTAGGTGGGTTTGATCCCGGTGATGCCGGTAAAGGCCGCGGGCTGGCGGATCGAGCCGCCGGTATCGGTCCCGGTTGCACCAAGGCAGAGGTCGGCGGCAACGGCGGCGGCGGAACCGCCCGAGGAACCGCCCGGCGTCAGCCCGGTTTCGTCGCCTGCCCGCCGCCACGGATTGACCGCAGGGCCGTAGCATGAGGTCTCGTTTGACGACCCCATGGCGAACTCGTCCATGTTCAGCTTGCCCAGCATCACCGCGCCCGCATCCCACAGGTTTCGGGTTACGGTCGATTCGTAGTCCGGGCGAAAGCCTTCCAGAATGCGGCTTGCCGCCTGAGAGGGCACGCCACGGGTGCAGAACAAATCCTTGACGCCCAGCGGGATGCCGCACATGGCGGGCGCGTCGCCCCCGGCAAGGCGCGCGTCGGCGGCTTTTGCCTGTTCAAGGGCGATCTCGGGCGTTTGATGGACAAATGCCCCCAGCGCGCCCGCGTCCCCGATTGCGTTCAGGCAGGTTTCGGTCAGCTCGACCGCGCTGATGTCCCGTGCCCTGAGCCGGTCGCGGGCATCGGCGATGGTCAGTCGGTTCGCCTCAGCCATCACTCCACCACCTTCGGGACCACGAAAAAGCCTTCGCGGGCGTCGGGGGCGTTGGCCAGAACCTGTTCACGCCGGTCGCCGTCAGTCACCTGATCGGCGCGGCGCTTCAGGCGCATCGGGGTGACCGAGACCATCGGCTCCACGCCCTCAATATCCACCTCTTTGAGCTCATCGATGAACCCCAGAATGGCGTTGAAATCCCCGGCCAGTGCTGGCAGGGCGTCTTCGTCCACCCGGATACGGGCCAGATGGGCCACGCGCCGCACGGTGTCCTGGTTGATCGGCATGGGTTGCTCCGTCTTTTGACCGGCTCAGCCTTTAGCGCCCCGGACGGGGGGCTTCAATCCCCTTGGGCGGCCCTGACGAACTGCGCCACGACCTTCTTCGCCCCGGCCTTGTCGAACGCTATATCCAGCCTGTCGCCCTCTGCCCCGGTCACAACCCCATAGCCGAACTTGTCATGGAACACCCGGTCGCCCCTGCCATAAACCGGCTCGGCACGGGCGTCGATCACCACCGGGCGCACCGCAGGGTCAGGCGCGCGGGCCGCCTGCATCCGCTGCCAGCCCGGAGAGGCATAGGCATCGGCCCGGGCCGCCCGGTCCTGCATCCGCGCGCCCGCACCTGCCCCGCCGCCCCCGCCGCCATAGAGACCCGGCGGCGTCAGCACCTCCACATGATCAGGCGGCAATTCGTCGATGAAACGTGACGGCATGGCGGACTGCCACTTGCCGTAAACCCGGCGATTGGCGGCGAAAGAGACCGTGCAGAGCGCTTCGGCGCGGGTGATGCCGACATAGGCCAGGCGGCGCTCTTCCTCCAACCCTTTCAGGCCGTTTTCGTCCATCGACCGCTGAGAGGGAAACAGCCCGTCCTCCCAGCCGGGCAGAAAGATTGCCGGATATTCCAGCCCCTTGGCGGCATGAAGGGTCATAATGGTGATCTTCTCACCCTCGCCGCCCGCATCATTGTCCATGATCAGCGCCACATGCTCCAGAAAGCCTTGCAGATTGTCGAACTCCCCCAGCGCCTCAATCAGCTCCTTGAGGTTTTCCAGCCGCCCCGGTGCGTCCGGGGTTTTGCGGTTCTGCCACATGTCGGTATAGCCGGACTCCTCAAGAATGCGCTCGGCAAGCTCGACATGGCACTGATCCTTTGACCGCGCCAACCCCGCCCACAGGTCAATCTGCACAATCAGCCGGGACAGCCCGGTCCCGGCCTTACCGCCGATCCCGCCCGCCGCCAGAAGCGCCCGCACCCCCCCGGTAAGCGGCGCGCCCGGATCACGCGCGGCCCGCCGGATCGTCTGAAGCGCCTTTTCCCCCACCCCACGCCGGGGCACGTTGATAATCCGCTCGAACGCCAGATCATCATCGGGGCTGACCACCACCCGGAAATACGCCATGGCGTCCCGGATTTCCGCCCGTTCGTAAAAGCGCGGCCCCCCGATCACCCGATACGGCAGACCGATGGTCAGAAACCGTTCCTCAAAGGCGCGCATCTGATGGGACGCGCGCACCAGAATCGCCATGTCATCAAGGCTCATCGGGGCCATAGAGCGGGTGCCGCGCTGCATCGCCTCGGCCTCTTCGCCGATCCAGCGCGCTTCTTCCTCGCCGTCCCAATGACCGATCAGGCGGACCTTTTCGCCCTCCTCAAGATCGGTCCACAGCGTCTTGCCCAATCGCTCCGCATTGCCCGCAATCACCGCGCTTGCGGCGGCAAGGATATGGGGGGTGGAACGGTAGTTCTGTTCCAGCCGCACCACATGCGCGCCGGGAAAATCCCGCTCGAACCGCAGGATATTGCCCACCTCGGCCCCCCGCCAGCCATAGATCGACTGATCATCATCGCCCACGCAGCAGATGTTCCCGTGCCCGCGGGCCAACAGGCGCAGCCAAAGATACTGAACCACATTGGTGTCCTGATATTCATCCACCAGAATATAGCGGAACCAGTGCTGATATTTCCCCAGCACATCGGGGTTTTTCTGAAACAGCGTCACCACATGCAGCAGCAGATCGCCGAAATCCACCGCGTTCAGAACCCGCAGGCGGTTCTGGTATTCCGCATAAAGGGCCGGTCCCTTGCCGCCAAAGGCGGCGGCCTCGCCCTCCGGCAGGGTCTCCGGCGTCCAGGCACGGTTTTTCCAGGCGTCGATGATGGCCGCAAGCTGACGGGCGGGCCAGCGTTTGTCATCAATATTCGCCGCCTGAATAAGCTGCTTGGCCAGTCTGACCTGATCATCCGTATCCAGAATGGTGAAATTGGGTTTCAGCCCGGCCAGTTCCGCGTGACGGCGCAGGAGCTTCAGGCCAATCGCATGAAATGTGCCCAGCCACGGCATTCCCTCTACCGCATGACCCAAAAGCGCCCCGACGCGATCCTTCATTTCCCGCGCCGCCTTGTTGGTGAAGGTGACGGCGAGAATTTCATTGGGCCGCGCTTGCCCGGTGTTGAGAAGATGCGCAATGCGGGCGGTCAGCGCACGGGTCTTGCCGGTGCCCGCGCCTGCCAGCATCAGGACGGGGCCGTTCAGGGTTTCGACACCTGTGCGCTGCGCCGGGTTCAGGGTGTCGAGATATGGCGCAGGCCGGGCCGCCATTGCCAGTTGGCTGAGTTTCGGCCCGGTGTCGGGTTTGGGGGGGACTGTTTCTAAACTGCTCATGGCGCGGAACTTTAATGCTGTTCGCGGGAAATGGAAAGGGCGTTCGCTTTATGTTCTTTCACGGTCAAAGACTTCTGCATATTGACCAAGCCGGGCAGCCGCCTGCCTGGGCGGGCGCTTTTCGCGACGGTCCACATTGACGACGCCATTGCCATAAAGTCCATACGCCCCAACATGTTGAGACGCTCAAAGCGCCTGCCGGGGGGCAGGCAGGCGCTGCCCGGCGCAAGCGCCGGGCGGACGGGTTGGCAGCCTATATGCTATTATGCAGAGGTCTTTCTACATAATGGCGCATCGGCAACAAAGCCGTCCGCCCGGTCGCAAGACCGGGCCGCGTCGCCTACCCCTCAATGGGGTGGGCGGCGCGCACCCCCGGCCAATGGGAAACATTCGGAATCGACCACCCGCCCCCTGCAAACGGTTGCGCTGCAATGCAGCAAGAGAGTATCACCGGCGCGAATGCAGCGAAAGACGCGCTGCAAGCCGACAAGGGGGAGCCTGCCCGTGGCCGAGTTTGACAAAATCCTGATCGCGAACCGGGGCGAGATCGCCATCCGCGTGATGCGCGCAGCGAATGAGATGGGCAAAAAGACGGTGGCGGTCTTTGCCGAGGAAGACAAGCTCAGCCTGCACCGCTTCAAGGCCGACGAAGCCTATCGGATCGGCGCGGGGCTCGGCCCCGTCGCGGCCTATCTGTCGATTGAAGAGATTTTGCGGGTGGCCAGGGAATGCGGGGCGGACGCGATCCATCCCGGCTATGGCCTCTTGTCTGAAAACCCCGATTTTGTCGATGCCTGCGCGGCCTCTGGCATTGCCTTCATCGGGCCGGGGGCGGAAACCATGCGCGCGCTCGGCGACAAGGCGTCGGCCCGGCAGGTGGCGATTGCGGCGGGCGTTCCGGTCATCCCGGCCACCGGCGTTCTGGGCGACGATATGCAGGCCATCCGCGCCGAGGCCGCACGGATCGGCTATCCCCTGATGCTCAAGGCCAGTTGGGGCGGCGGCGGGCGCGGGATGCGCCCGATCCACGGGCCGGAGGAGCTGGAGGAAAAGGTGCTCGAAGGCCGCCGGGAGGCCGAAGCCGCCTTTGGCAGCGGCGAGGGCTATCTGGAAAAGATGATCACCCGCGCCCGTCATGTCGAGGTGCAGATTCTGGGCGACAGGCATGGCGGCCTCTATCATCTGTTCGAGCGTGATTGCTCTGTCCAGCGCCGCAACCAGAAAGTGCTCGAGCGCGCCCCCGCCCCGTATCTGAGCGACGCACAGCGCGCAGAGCTTTGCGATCTCGGTTACCGGATTTGCCGCCATGTCGGTTACGAATGCGCGGGCACGGTCGAGTTTCTGATGGATATGGACAGCGGGCAGTTCTATTTCATCGAGGTCAACCCGCGCATTCAGGTCGAGCATACGGTGACCGAGGAAGTCACCGGTATCGACATCGTTCAGGCGCAGATTCTGATTGCCGAGGGCAAGACCATCGCCGAGGCGACCGGCAAGGCGGCTCAGGAAGACATCCGCCTTAACGGTCATGCCCTCCAGACCCGAATCACCACCGAAGACCCGCTGAACAACTTCATCCCCGATTATGGCCGCATCACCGCCTATCGTTCGGCCACCGGCATGGGTATCCGGCTTGACGGCGGCACCGCCTATGCGGGGGGCGTCATCACCCGGTATTACGATTCACTGCTGACCAAGGTCACGGCCCGCGCACCGACCCCGGAACAGGCGATTGCCCGCATGGACCGCGCCCTGCGGGAGTTTCGCATCCGCGGGGTCTCGACCAATATCGCCTTTGTCGAGAACCTGTTGAAACATCCGGTGTTCCTGTCGAATGACTATACCACCCGGTTCATCGACGAGACCCCGGCGCTGTTCCGGTTCAGAAAGCGCCGGGACCGGGGCACCAAAGTGCTGACCTATATCGCCGACATCACCGTGAACGGGCACCCGGAAACCCAAGGGCGGCCAAAGCCCCCGGCGGGCATCCGGCCCGCAACGCCCCCGCGTTTGCGCGCCGATCCCGCCCCCGGCGTCCGCACCCTGCTGGAGCAGAAAGGCCCTGGGGCGGTGGCCGACTGGATGGCGGCACAGACGCGGCTGCTGATCACCGACACCACCATGCGCGACGGCCATCAGTCGCTGCTGGCTACCCGGATGCGGTCCATCGACATGATCCGGGCGGCACCCGCCTACGCCGCCAACCTGCCACAACTCTTTTCGGTCGAATGCTGGGGGGGGGCGACATTCGACGTGGCTTATCGCTTTCTTCAGGAATGCCCGTGGCAGCGGCTGCGCGATCTCAGGGCGCGAATGCCCAACCTGATGACGCAGATGCTGCTGCGTGCCTCGAACGGCGTCGGCTATACCAATTATCCCGACAATGTGGTGCAGGCATTCGTGCATCAGGCGGCGGTGACCGGGATTGACGTTTTCCGGGTTTTCGATTCGCTCAACTGGGTCGAGAACATGCGCGTCGCCATGGATGCGGTGATCGGGGCGGGCAAGGTCTGCGAGGGCACCATCTGTTATACCGGTGACATCCTCAACCCCGACCGCGCCAAATATGACCTGAGCTATTATGTCGGCATGGGCCGGGAGCTGAAGGCCGCAGGTGCCCATGTTCTGGGGCTGAAGGACATGGCCGGCCTGCTGAAGCCGGGGGCGGCGCGGGTGCTGGTCCGGGCGCTGAAAGAAGAGGTCGGCCTGCCGATCCATTTTCACACCCATGACACATCGGGGATTGCGGGTGCGGCGATTCTGGCCGCTGCCGAGGCCGGGGTTGATGCGGTGGACGCCGCTATGGATGCGTTTTCCGGCGGCACGTCGCAGCCCTGTCTGGGGTCTGTGGTCGAGGCGCTGGCGGGGGATGCGCGCGACACCGGCCTTGATATTGGCGCGATCCGCGAAATCTCTGACTACTGGGGGGGGGTGCGGGCGCAATATGCGGCGTTTGAATCCGGCCTCGCCGCGCCCGCGTCCGAGGTCTATCTGCACGAGATGCCCGGCGGGCAATTCACCAACCTCAAGGCGCAGGCGCGGTCCGTGGGGCTGGAGGAGCGCTGGCACGAAGTCGCGCAGGCCTATGCGGATGCCAACCGCATGTTCGGCGACATCGTGAAGGTCACGCCGTCGTCGAAAGTGGTGGGGGACATGGCCCTGATGATGGTCAGCCAGGGCCTGAGCCGGGAACAGGTCGAAGACCCCGGCACGGATGTGGCCTTTCCCGATTCAGTCATCGACATGATGCGCGGCAATTTGGGCCAGCCGCCCGGTGGTTTCCCCCAGGCGATTGTCCGCAAGGCTCTGAAGGGCGAACGGCCCAACACCGAACGCCCCGGCAAGCACCTGCCGCCGGTCGATCTGGAGGCCGCCCGCGCCGCCCTGTCCAAAGAGCTGGAGGGCTTCAGGGTCGATGACGAAGACCTGAACGGCTATCTGATGTATCCCAAAGTGTTCCTCGACTATATGGGCCGCCATCGCCAATACGGGCCGGTGCGCGCCCTGCCCACCAGAACGTTCTTTTACGGGATGGAGCCGGGCGAGGAAATCTCGGCGGAAATTGACCCCGGCAAGATACTTGAGATTCGCCTGCAAGCGGTCAGCGAGACCAACGAGGAAGGCGATGTTAAGGTGTTTTTTGAACTGAACGGCCAGCCGCGGGTGATCCGTGTGCCTGATCGGATGGTCAAGTCCGGGGTGGCCAGCCGCCTTAAGGCCGATCCGTCGAACCCGGATCATATCGGCGCGCCGATGCCCGGTGTGGTGGCGGCGGTCGCGGTCTCGGCGGGCCAGCAGGTGAACGCGGGTGATCTGTTGCTGACCATTGAGGCGATGAAGATGGAAACCGGTATCCATGCCGAGCGGGACGCGGTGGTCAGGGCCGTGCATGTTCAGCCGGGCGGGCAGATCGACGCCAAGGATTTGCTGATGGAACTGGAGTGACGGGCGAGGGGGCGCTTCCGGAGTCTTTGCTGCCATCGCTCATGTCGCCGCAATCGTCATATGGTGTTTGTGAGTCCGTATCCTGAGGCGTGGCCCTGCGCCTGTTTCCGTGATATATGACAGCCCGTGCGAGAAGAGCGGCAAGGACAATCAACCATGACGGCCAACTGGAAAAACCGCACCCTGTGGACCGGCGACAACCTTGACATCATGCGCGGCATGAACAGCCATTCGGTGGACCTGATCTATCTTGATCCGCCGTTCAACTCCAACCGCGACTACGCCGCGCCTATCGGCTCGCAGGCAGCAGGCGCGGCCTTTAAGGACACCTGGGCGCTGTCGGACGTGGACGAAGCATGGCATGGGGAAATCGCCGACCGGGAACCCGCGCTTTACGCCATCATAGACGCCGCCGGTCTTGCCCACGGCAAGGGCATGAAATCCTATCTGATTATGATGGCCGTGCGGCTGATGGAAATGCACCGGATTCTCAAGCCGACCGGCTCAGTCTATCTGCATTGTGACCCGACGGCGAGCCACTACCTCAAAATGCTGATGGATGCGGTGTTTGGTCCAGGCCGCTTTCGCAACGAACTCTCTTGGCGGCGATCTAACCCTAAGAGCCACGGAAAGAAAAACTTTCCGAATTGTCGCGACATTATCTTCCGCTTCACCAAGACAGAGGATTGCACATTTAACCAGGTCTTCGGAGAGCATAATCCCGAGTATGTGAGAACAGCTTACAAGTATCGTGAGCCGGACGGCCGTCGCTATCGCCTCTTGCCGCTTTTGAATCCGAATAATGACCGGCCAAACCTGACCTATGAATTTCTGGGAATCACCCGAGTATGGCGATGGACGCGGAAAAGAATGGAGCAGGCGTATCAGGACGGCATCGTAGTGCAACTTAAGCCGGGCGCGGTGCCCCAATACAAAAAATATTTGGACGAATCGAAGGGCAGGACCATCACGAATGATTGGCGGGATATTGAGCAGGCGGCTGGAAATGAGTATATTGACTACCCCACCCAGAAACCGCTTGCCCTGCTCGACCGGATCATCCGGGTGAGTTCAAACCCCGGCGACATGATCCTCGACCCTTTTTGCGGGTGCGCCACGGCCCTTGTCGCCGCCGACCGCCTGCAACGGCAGTGGGTGGGGATTGACCTGTCGTCACTCGCCGCAAAGCTGGTCAACAAGCGATTGCGCGACGATGCGGCGGGTAAGGACGCCGGATCGGGAAAGCTGTTCTTTGAAATTCATCACCGCACGGATATTCCCGCCCGCACCGACCTTGGCCCCCTGCCCGACTACCGGACACACAAGCACACGCTTTACGGCAGGCAGGAAGGGCTGTGCAACGGATGCCGGGTCATGTTCCCGTTCCGCAACATGACGATTGATCACATCATTCCGCAATCCCGTGGCGGCGGCGATCACCTCAAAAACCTGCAACTGTTGTGTGGCGCGTGTAATTCAACAAAAGGCACGGGAACACAGGAAGAACTTATCGCTCGTCTGAAGGCGCAGGGCCTGCGAAACTGAGCTGTAAGTGGAGGCCGGGTTTTTTGCCGGGGCGCGCGGTTTTGTCCTTGCAGGGCCGGGAGCAAGGCGCTATCTGACGCCTCACCCAACGGATGCGGGCGTAGCTCAGGGGTAGAGCATTACCTTGCCAAGGTAAGGGTCGTGAGTTCGAATCTCATCGCCCGCTCCAGACCGGCCCGGATCGACACTCTGCCGGGCGGACGGTTTGGCCACTGGCGCGCTCAATATGCAGAGGTCTTTTCACCCCAACAGCCCTGTTTACCGCCCCCGGTGGCCCTTTCGACGTGATTTTTCGATTTTTCCGTTTGCGAAACCGGTTTCGGTGTTTAGTTTCCAGATTCGGGTGGAGATGAATTGACCATAACAAGCACACTCAGGGCACCGGCCAACAGCGCAAGACGTGCGACAATCTCGGACGTGTCCGAGGCGCTCGGCCTGACCAAAAGCACCGTCAGCAAGGCGCTCAACGACTATCCTGACATATCCGAGCGCACCCGGAACCGGGTCCGGCGGATGGCGCAAAAGCTCGGCTACCGCCCCCTGGCAACAGCGCAGGCCATCCGCACCGGGCGCGTGCGGGCCATCGGCTTTATCATCGAGATGTCCGAACATGACGCCCATCGCCCCTTCATGGCGGAATTTCTGGCAGGCATGTCCCGCTCGGCAAGCGCCAAGGGCTGGACCCTGACCGTCGCCGCGTCGTCAAACCCCGAGGAAACGCTGGAGATGATCGCCCGGCTGAGGTCGCAAAGCAAGGCTGACGGCTTCATCATCCCGCGCACCTGCCTTGATGACAACCGCATCGCGACCCTGCGGCGGCTCTATATTCCTTATGTCATGTTCGGGCGGACAGACAGTGCCGCAGGCGGTGCCTGGTATGATGTGGCGGGCGAAGACGCGATGAAATCGGCGGTGCGGCGGCTTTATGCCCTTGGCCACCGCCGCATCGGTTTTGTGAACGGCGGGTCTCAATACTACTACAGCCACCTGCGCCGGGCGGGATACCTTGACGGCCTGGAACATGTTGGCCTGCCGCAGGATCCGGACCTGATGGCCGATGAATGCCTGTCCGAAAAGGATGGCCGGGCCGCCGCCGCAAGAATGCTGTCCCTGCCCCGGCCCCCGACCGGATTCGTGTTCGCGCTTGACCGCGCCGCGCTTGGGCTTTACCCACTTGCCGCCGACCTGGGGCTGCGCATGGGCCATGACCTTTCGGTGATTTCCTATGATGGCGTTCCCGAGGGGGCAACCGTCACCCCGCCGCTTTCCACCTATGCGGTGGATATTGGCCGCGCCGGGGAACGGCTGGGGGCATTGCTCATCCGCCATATCCGGGGCGAAGAAACCACGAATCTGCGCGAGCTTGAACAGGCAACCTTTCTGGACAGAGGGTCGGCAGGCGCGCCTGCGCTGACCTCTGACCAGCTTGCAACGACCCTTCGGAACAGGATTCCGGAACTCACATCCACTTACGGGAGGAACCCAGAATGAACATCCCTAATCTTCGCCACCTGTCCGCAGCAGCAACGGCGCTGGCGCTGGCAACAACGGCGGCCTCTGCCGAAAACCTGCGCTTCTGGACAACAGAGGAACAGCCGGAGCGGTTGGCCAAACAACAGGAAATGGCAGCGTCTTTCTCGGCGGCCAGCGGTCACACGGTCGAGGTGATCCCGGTATCGGAAAGCGATCTGGGGACACGCGCGACCGCCGCTTTCGCCGCCGGTGACCTGCCGGACGTGATCTATCACACCCTGCAATATGCGCTGCCCTGGTATGAGGCGGGCATCCTTGATTCAGACGCGGCCACTGATGTGGTCGAGGCACTGGGTGCCGACACCTTTGCCTCCGGCGCATTGACCATGGCAGCCGTTGAAGGCGGCTATGCCTCGGTGCCAGTTGACGGCTGGACCCAGATGGTGGTCTATCGCAAAGACCTGTTCGATGCCG
Source organism: alpha proteobacterium 3107 (assembly GCA_001483205.1). Taxonomy (GTDB): domain Bacteria; phylum Pseudomonadota; class Alphaproteobacteria; order Rhodobacterales; family Rhodobacteraceae; genus 3107. Next base: position 12,440 of record JPPB01000064.1, on the reverse strand, counting down.
CCGGTCTTGAGGCCCCCAATTCCTATGCCAATGTGGTGGCGGCGATTGCGGCACTGCACAACCCGCCGGAAATGTATGGCTTTGTTGCCGCGACCAAGGTGGACGAAAACTTCATGTCTCAGGTGCTTGAGCATGTCTTCCTTGCCAATGGCGTCTCGCCCGTCGATGAAAACGGTTTTGCGCCGCTTGATGAGGCCAGAACCACCGAGGTTCTCGAGTTCTACAAGGCCATCGCCGAAGCCTCCCCGCCGGGAGAGCTGTATTGGGATCAGTCCCGGTCGCTCTATTTCTCCGGCAATGCGGCGATGATCATCTGGTCGCCCTTCATCCTTGATGAGCTGGCCGGTCTGCGTGACAGCGCGCCGCCGACCATCAATGATGACCCGACTTCCGGCGAGCTTGCCAGCAAGACGGGCATCGTGACCAACTTCGCCGGCCCGTCCAACCCGGATGGCGCTGCATGGGGCGATGTCCGCTATTTCGGCGTCACCACGGATGCGTCCACCGACGCGGCGATGGAGTTCGTCCAATACTCCATGGACGAAGGCTATACCCAAACCCTGTCCATCGCGCCCGAAGGCAAGTTCCCGGTGCGGCGCGGCAATGCGGATGATCCTGCCGCCTTTACCAACGCATGGGCCGCTCTGCCGGTTGGCGTTGACCGCAAGGCCCCGCTGGGTGATCTCTATGCCCAGGAAATGATCGACGAGATCGTCGGCGGCCTTGATGTCGCGCAACGCTGGGGCGTGGCCGAGGGCCAACTGACACGGGCCTCCAAGATGATCAACTCTCAGATCATCAACCGCGTCGTGCGCCAGTATATCGACGGTGACATTGATGCGGCGGCGGCGGTCGCAGAGATGAACGACAAACTGGGTGCGATCGAATAGGATCAGCCCTTTCCCCTGCGGGGGCGTGCGGTTGACCCGTCACGCGCGCACGCCCCCGCGCCTTTCTCTACCGGAGCGACATGATGACCACATCAACACCTCCTGTCGGCACTGGGGCACTTTCGCGCAGAGAGGCCCGCCTTGCCTGGGGCCTGCTGCTGCCGACGGTGCTGGCGGTGTCTCTTGTGGTCATCCTGCCGCTTCTTGCCATCTTCTGGATCAGCTTTAAGCCCGTGGGCCTTGCCGATCTGCGCCCGCCGACCCCGATAGTGCGGGCCGACATACGCGGGGATGCCGAGGCAGTCGGCGATGAGGTCACCGTCCGCTATCGCCTGCGAAACTCCAGCCAGGATCAGGTGATCAGCGGGGTGACGCTCACCCAGGACTGGCCCGAGGGGTTAGAGCCGATCGGGATTGATGAGCGGTGCAACATTTCCGGCGCGCGGATTTTCTGTGATCTGGGCGACCTTGAGGGCGGCTTTCGCGATCAGATTCGCATTCCGGCCAGGGCCGGGCAGGCCTTCCTTGACGCCGGGGGCCGCCTTGCCGGTGATCCGGTGATGACCGGAACTGTGGATAACATTCTGACCAACGCAGATTTCACCCTTGAAAACTTCGCCAGGGTCTTTGATGGCAATGAGTTCTGGGGGGTGCTTGGCGTCACCCTGTTCTACACCGTTTTCGGGACCGTCGGCGCACTGGTTTTCGGCCTGTTTGCCTCTCTGCTGCTGAACAAGTCCTTCAGGGGGCAGGGCATCCTGCGCGGCCTGTATCTGTTTCCCTATGTCGCCCCGGTGATTGCCGTCGCCTTTGCCTGGGTGCTGCTGTTCGACCCGTTTTCCGGCTCGGCCAATGCGCTGCTGGTCCAGATGGGCGTGACCGACAGCTCAATCGACTTCTTCGGGCAGAAGCCGCTTGCCCTGATCATGGTCACCGTTTTCGAGATATGGCGGTATTTCCCGCTGTCGTTCCTGTTCATCCTCGCCCGGATGCAATCCATCGACAGCGATATGTATGAGGCCGCCGATATGGACGGGGCCTCGCCGTTTCAGGTCTTTTGGGCGCTGTCCCTGCCGCAGCTTCTGGGGATACTGTCTGTCCTGTTCCTGCTGCGCTTTATCTGGACGTTCAACAAGTTCGACGACATCTTCCTGCTGACCGGCGGCAATGCCGGAACCCGGACCCTGACCGTGAACGTCTATGAACAGGCGTTTGCCGTCTCGAATATCGGCGCGGGTGCAGCGGTGGCGGTCATCATCTTCTGCTGTCTGCTGATCTTTTCTTTCTTCTTCTTCCGGTATGGCAATCAGGAGGACGGGCTATGAACATGCTGCGCTATGGCTATATCACCGGCCCGCTTCTGGGGGCGCTGTGGATGGTTGTTCTGGCGACAACGATTGCGGTGGCGATGTCCTTTGCCACCGGCGACCCGTTCAGGCCGGTGATCTGGTTGTCGCTGCTGTGGGGCGGTATCGTCGGTTTCGGGGCCGTGCAGCATCAGGTCGAAAGACCCCTTGCCGCCGCGCTGGTTGCCGCCGGAACCGCGGTTCTGGGTCTTGCCGGGCTTGCGCCGATTGCCATCGGGGAAACGACCTCTGTCATCGGTTCGGTCTTTGCCTGGGGGGTTCTGGGGGCAATCGCCGCCTGGACAACCCTCTCGATTCTGGAGGAATGCCTGCCCGGTGCCCTCACGCGGCATGAATTTGAAGAGGCCGTCATCCGGTTTATGACCGGCTTTGGCTATATCTTCTTCACCGCAATCGTCCTTATCCCGTTCTATGTGATGGTGATGACCAGCCTGAAAAACCAGGCAGAGCTGATCAAGAACCCGCTCGACTTTTCCATTGACCTGTCCAAGGGCACAGACCTTTTCCGCTCTTACTTTGAGCTGTTCCTGGACTTCAATTTCGGCTCTTATCTGTGGACATCCTTCTACATCTCGATCCTGACGGTTCTGATCACGCTCTTGTTCGCAATCCCCGGGGCCTATGCTGTCGCGCGACTGCGCTTTCAGGGGCGCGCGGCGTTTTCCCGTTCGATCCTGCTGATCTACATGGTGCCGATGATCGTTCTGGCGCTGCCGATCTATATCGCCTTTTCCATGCTGGGGCTGCGCAACTCTGTCATCGGTATCGTGATGATCTATCCGGTAACGACGATCCCGGTGGCGCTGTATATGCTGCAAGGGTATTTTCGCGGCCTTCCCGCCGAGGTCGAGGAAGCGGGCCTGATGGACGGCCTGTCGCGGCTGGCGGTGATCTGGAAAATCACCCTGCCGCTCAGCCTGCCCGCCATGGCATCGGTCTCGCTCTACGTCTTTATGATCGCGTGGAACGAATTTCTGCTGGCCTTCATGTTGCTGGATGATCCGTCGAAATTCACATTGACAAGAGGCATCGCCTCGCTCAACAGCTCCGAGATTCCGCGTCAGCACCTGATGGCGGGGTCCGTGATCGCAACCGTTCCGATCATGGCGCTTTTCCTTGGCCTTGAGCGCTTTATGACCAAAGGCCTTACCGCAGGATCAGTCAAAGGATGAACAGTCTGGATAATACCGCACGTGAGATTCTCGAGCGGAATGACAAGGGCAGATACACGATCCCGACCTCGGGCCTTTACCCTTACCAATGGAACTGGGACAGCGTTCTTGCCGCATGGGGCTTTGCCACATTCGACATTGACCGCGCCTGGACAGAGCTGGAGACATTGTTCAACAGCCAGTGGGACAGCGGCATGGTGCCGCATATCATATTCCACGAGGACAGCCCCGGCTATTTCCCCGGTCCCGACATCTGGGACACCGGGCAAACACCGCCGACATCCGGCATCAGCCAGCCCCCGGTGGCGGCAACCGTCGCCGCAAAGGTCTGGGAAATGGACAGACAGGCGGGCGCGGAACGGATCAGGGCCTTGTTCCCCAAAATGCTGGCATGGCACCGCTGGTATCACACCGTGCGCTGCGTCCACGGACCCGCGACCATCACCCACCCCTGGGAATCGGGCCGCGACAACTGCCCCGACTGGGACATCGGCATGGAGGGCGTGGACGGCTCCGGCGTCTTGCCCTACGAGCGGTGCGACACCCGGCATGTCGATCCCGAAAGGCGACCCCAGAAAGAGGAATACGACAAATATGTCGCCATCCTCGAATTTGGCCGGAATTGTGGCTGGAATGATCAGGCGATCATGGAAAACAGCCCCTTTCTGATGACCGATCCGGCGATGACCTTTATCCTTCTGCGCGCGGACCGGGATTTGATCGACATCGCGCGGGCGCTGGGCGAGGACACCACAGAGATCGAGGGCTGGATGGCCGACCTCTCTGCCGCCGTGCCGTCGCTTTGGAATGAGGAACTCGGCTCTTATGATGCGCGTGATTTGCGCCGCGGCAAATGGGCCAACAACATAAGCTCCGGCGCTTTCCTGCATTTTTATGCCGGTATCCGCAATCCGGCGATGGACAAGCGCATTCTGGATGCGTGGGACGCCGTGACCTACGGCATTCCGTCAACGGACCCGAAGGCGGACCGTTTCGAGCCGCAACGCTATTGGCGCGGCCCGAGCTGGCCGTTTATGAACGCGCTGATCGCCATCGGCCTCAAGGACGCGGGGCTGAACCTGCTGGCAGAGCGGTTGCGCCGCGAAACCGAGGCACTGATCCGCCAGGGGGGGTTCTATGAATATTTCGACCCGACAAACGGTGCGCCTTGCGGCGGGTCGGACTTTACTTGGACGGCTGCAATCTGGCTGGCCTGGGCAGGGAGGACGTAAGAAATGTCAATGATCGAACTCAAATCCGTCGAGAAATGGTTTGGGGCGGCTCAGGTGATCAAGGGGGTGGACCTGACCATCAACGAAGGGGAGTTTGTCATCTTCGTCGGGCCGTCGGGATGCGGGAAATCCACCCTGTTGCGGATGATCGCGGGGCTTGAGGAAACCAGTCGCGGCCAGATTCTGATCGACGGGCGCGACGCCACGGCAGAACCGCCGTCAAAGCGCGGCCTGGCGATGGTGTTTCAGTCTTATGCGCTCTACCCGCATATGTCGGTGCGGGACAATGTGGGCTTTCCCCTGAAATCGGCAGGGCTGCCAAAGGCCGAGATCGCCACCAAAGTCGCCGAGGCGGCGCGCGTTCTCAAGCTCGACCCGTATCTTGACCGGCGGCCCAAGGATCTCTCGGGCGGTCAGCGTCAGCGGGTGGCGATTGGCCGCTCTATCGTCCGCGACCCGACGGCATTCCTGTTTGATGAGCCGCTTTCCAACCTTGATGCGTCCCTCAGGGTAGAGATGCGCTATGAAATCGCCAAGCTGCATCAGCAACTGAAGGCGTCAATGATCTATGTGACCCATGATCAGGTCGAGGCGATGACGCTGGCCGACCGTATCGTGGTGCTGGAGTTCGGTAAGATTGCCCAGGTCGGCACACCGAGACAGCTTTACGACAATCCCGCCAATCTGTTCGTGGCCCAGTTCATCGGCAGCCCGAAGATGAATGTGGTGCCGTGCGCGACCGATGGCGGGTCATATACCGTCCGGGGCGGACGGGGCGGTGCATATTCCGGTAATGCGGTTCATCTCGGCATTCGCCCGGAGCATATCACCATCGGCGAATCCGGCACGGGCGAGGTGGACGGCACGGTTGATGTGCTGGAATATCTGGGGGCCGACACGTTCGTGATCTTTGATTGTGATGAGGCAGGCCAGATCAATGTCAGGATCAATGGCGATACCGAGCTTAAGCCGGGGGATACCTGCGGGCTGACATTCGACCCGGATCGCCTGCACTTTTTCAATCAGGATGGGCTGGCGGCCTGACACCCCCGGCCTTTCAGGAAACAGACAGTGGCCGTTCCGCCGGGCGCTGCTTGGGACTGGACCTTGCGCAGGTGCGCTTCTATAGCCGAGTGATACCACTGACGGGAGGTTCATTTGGCCGAGCGCCCACCTGTTGACCGTTTGACCGAAGCCGAGGCCTGGGCGGAGCTTGCCGATCTCGCCCGAATCCTTGCGCGCGCCAACATCGCCTATCACACCGGGGATGCCCCGGAAATGTCCGACGCGGAATATGACCGGCTGAAGGCGCGCAACGCCCGGATTGAGGCGCGGTTTCCCGGCCTGAAACGCGCCGACAGCCCCTCGGAGCAGGTCGGCGGGCCGGTCGCGGAGGGGTTTGCCAAGGTCAGGCACAGGGTGCGCATGTTGTCGCTCGCCAACGCTTTTGACGAAAGCGATGTCACGGAGTTCGCGGCGCGTATCCGGCGGTATCTGGGGCTGGACGCCGATGCGCCGCTTGCCTTCACCGCCGAGCCGAAAATCGACGGGCTGTCGCTGTCCCTGCGCTATGAGAACGGCACCCTGGTGCGGGCGGCGACACGGGGCGACGGGCAGACCGGCGAGGACGTGACCGCAAATGCGCGCACCATCGGCGACATTCCGCAGCGGCTGAAGGGCGGCGCGCCGGATGTGCTGGAGGTGCGCGGCGAAGTCTACATGAGCCATCAGGATTTTGCCGCCCTGAACGCTGTGCAGACAGAGGCGGGGGCCAGGACATTCGCCAATCCGCGCAATGCGGCGGCGGGTTCCTTGCGCCAGTTGGACGCGGAAATCACCCGCAGCCGCCCGCTGAAATTCCTCGCCTATGCCTGGGGAGAGCTGTCCGCGCCGCTGGCCGAAACCCAGTCCGGCGCACTCAACCGTCTGGCCGCGCTCGGGTTTCGGACCAACCCGCTTGCGCGGCTCTGCGCGAACACGACCGAAATGCTGGCCCATTACCGGCACATCGAGGACAAGCGCGCCACCCTTGGCTATGACCTCGACGGCGTGGTCTATAAGGTCGATGATCTGGGCTTGCAGGACCGGCTCGGGGTTCGCTCAACGACCCCCCGCTGGGCGATTGCCCACAAATTCCCGGCAGAACTTGCCTGGACCCGGCTGGACGCAATCGACATTCAGGTCGGCAGGACCGGCGCACTGTCCCCCGTGGCGCGCTTAAGGCCGGTGACGGTGGGCGGCGTCGTGGTCTCGAATGCGACGCTCCACAATGAGGACTACATCGCGGGCCGGGATTCGACCGGGGCCGAGATTCGCGCAGGCCGGGACATTCGCATCGGCGACCGGGTGCAGGTTTACCGGGCGGGCGACGTGATCCCCAAGGTCAAAGACGTGGATCTGTCGGCGCGGCCCGGCGACGCCACCCCCTTCGGCTTTCCCCGAACCTGCCCGGAATGCGGCTCAGAAGCGGTCCGCGAGGAAGGCGACGCGGTGCGCCGCTGCACCGGCGGGCTGGGATGCCCCGCTCAGGCGGTCGAGAAGCTGAAACATTTCGTCTCTCGCGCCGCGTTCGACATCGAGGGGCTGGGCGCAAAACAGATCGAGGCGTTTCATGCCGATGAGCACCTGCGGGTCAGGGAACCGGCGGATATATTCACCCTTGAGGCGCGGGACGCGACCAACCCGGTGAAACTGAAAGACCGGGATGGCTGGGGGGAAAAATCGGCGCAAAATCTGTTTCGGGCCATCGAGGACCGGCGGCGCATTCCTCTGGCGCGGCTGATCTTTGCGCTGGGCATCCGGCATGTGGGCGAAAGCGCGTCAAGGCTGCTTGCCGCCCATTACGGCAGTTGGCGGGCGTTCTCTGACGCGATGACCGGTGCCCGGATCGGGCAGGGCGAGCCGTGGCAGCAGATGATCGCGATTGATGGTGTGGGCGAAGTGATGGCGGCCTCTCTGGTCACCGCCTTCGGTCAGGATGCAGAGCGCGCCCTGATTGACCGTCTGATCGGCTTTCTTGAGGTCGAGGATGCCGAGCCGGTCACGGTTGCCGACAGCCCGGTTGCGGGCAAGACCGTGGTCTTTACCGGCACCCTGCAAGGGATGACCCGGGCAGAGGCCAAGGCGCGGGCCGAGGCATTGGGGGCGAAAGTGTCCGGGTCTGTCTCTGCCAGAACGGACCTGCTGGTCGCCGGGCCGGGGGCCGGGTCAAAAGCCACCAAAGCGGAGGCCCTGGGGGTGACGGTTGTTGACGAAAACGGCTGGCTGGCCCTGATTGGTGCGGAATGAGCGGGCGGCCGGAAATCCTGTTCCCGCTGTTCGCGGGGCTTGAAACCCTTGCCGGGGTCGGCCCGAAATCGGCCCGCAACCTGCCGCAGATGGGGGTGGAGCGCCCGCGTGATCTGCTGTTCACCCTGCCCCATACCGGTGTCAGCCGTCGCCTGATCCCGACAATCCGGGGGGCAGAGCCGCCCGCCGTGGTCACGGTCGGGGTGACGGTCGGCAATCATTATCCGCCGCGCGCCCGCGGCAAACCCTATCGCATACAGGTCCGGGACGCGCAGGAAACTTTTCAGTTGGTCTTTTTTCATGCCCATCCCGATTATCTGAACAAGGTGCTGCCAAGCGGGCAAAAGCGGATCATCTCGGGCAAGTTAGAGCTGTTCGACAACATCGCGCAGATGCCGCATCCTGACCATATCCTGCGCCCGGAAGAGGCCGACGACCTGCCGGAGTTCGAGCCGCTCTATCCGCTGACGGCGGGCCTCACCCAGAAACCCATGCGCCGGGCGGTCCTGTCGGCGGTGGAGCGCGCACCGGAGCTTGCAGAGTGGATCGACCCCGGCCTGAAAAAACGCGAAAGCTGGCCGGACTGGGGGACGGCGATCCGCGCCGTGCATCATCCCGCCTCTGCCGTTGATTTGTCGCCCGATGCAGCCCCCCGGCGGCGCATCGCTTATGATGAGTTCTTTGCCCATCAGTTGACCCTGGCCCTGGCGCGGGCCTTCGGGCGGCGGGCGAAAGGGGTCGAAAGCCGGGCAACGGCGGTGTTGCAGGCACGGGTGATCAAGGCCCTGCCGTATCGGCCAACCGCTGCCCAGACCCGCGCGATTGCCGAGATTTGCGCCGACATGGCCGCGCCCGCGCGCATGAACCGGCTGTTGCAGGGGGATGTGGGCGCGGGCAAGACGCTGGTGGCGCTGATGGCGCTTTTGGCCGCGGTTGAGGCTGGCGGGCAGGGGGTGATGATGGCCCCGACGGAAATTCTGACCCGCCAGCATCTGGACGGATTGCGCCCGCTTGCCGGGGCTGCCGGGGTGCGGCTGGACAGTCTGACCGGGCGTGATACGGGGCGGGAGCGGCAGGCAAAGCTGAAAGCGCTTGCAGACGGGGAAATCGGCATCCTCGTCGGCACCCATGCGGTTTTTCAGAAGGACGTGGACTTTGCCGATCTTCGCCTGGTGGTGATTGATGAGCAGCACCGTTTCGGGGTGCGCCAGCGGATGGAACTTGGCGCAAAGGGGGTGGCCCCGGATGTTCTGGTTATGACCGCCACACCGATTCCGCGCAGTCTGGCGCTGACCCATTATGGCGACATGGATGTTTCGGTGCTGGACGAAAAGCCGCCCGGACGTGTGCCGGTTGCCACCGCGCTGGTGTCTGCCGGGCGGATGACCGAGGTGGTGGCGCATCTGCGTGCGGCGATTGCCGGGGGCAGGCAGGCATATTGGGTCTGTCCGCTGGTCGGGGAAAGCGAGGTCGTTGATCTGACCGCCGCCGAGGAGCGCTTTCGCCATTTGCGGGCTGAATTGGGCGAGGAAGTCGTCGGGCTTGTCCACGGACAGTTGCCCCCGGCAGAAAAAGACACCGCCATGGCGCGTTTCATCGCCGGGCAGACCAGGGTGCTGGTGGCGACGACGGCGATAGAGGTGGGGGTGGATGTGCCCAATGCCTCGATCATGGTCATCGAGCGGGCGGAAACCTTTGGTCTTGCCCAGTTGCACCAGTTGCGGGGCCGGGTCGGGCGCGGGGCAGAGAAATCCACCTGCCTGATGATGTTCCGTCCGCCGCTTTCGGAAACGGCGCGACGGCGGTTGGAAATCCTGCGGGAAACCGAGGACGGCTTTCGTATCTCAGAGGAAGACCTGGCGATGCGCGGGGCGGGGGATGTGATCGGGGTTGCCCAGTCGGGGCTGCCCCGGTTTCAGGTTGCCGATCCCGAGCGACAGGCAGACCTGATGTCGCTGGCGCAGTCTGATGCGCGGAAACTGCTGGCCGATGACCCGCTGCTTGAGACGGGGCGCGGGCAGGCAGCGCGGGTTCTGCTGTGGCTGATGGAGCAGGACAAGGGGATTCGCCTGTTGTCGGTGGGTTAGCAGGGGGTGGCACATATGGCGTGACGACCGGATTTTGATCTCATGCACCGGGGCGTCCGAAGAGACCGCTCAGCCTCTTTCCTCGCAGGTGCCTTTGGCGGTCTCGGCCTGACCATGATGGCCCACTCTGGCGTTGACCCGGAAAGACAGATCAGACCGGGATATGAACCCCGTATAACGGACGCGAACGAAACCACCCTGCGCGGTCGGCATTTTTTCGGCGTTGTAGGTGAATGTCAGCCACCGGTTATTATCCGTTCTGACTTTCCATTCAAATGACTGTTCCTCGTCGTAAAACACGCCGTTACTCCTGACAAGCGCCACATCGGCCCCCGGCTCGTGCGTGATGAGATATTGGCCGTCAATCCATCCCCTGGTATAGTCCGCGGCAATCTCGCAAAGATATGTCCCGGCGCGGGCTGGTGATGCGAATACCCCCGCCGCAAGCGCGAAAGCCGCTATTGCACAAGAAAATTTCATGCGATTTCTCCTTCGGGAAAGTTGTCAGGACAAAACGTTCCACAACCTTATCGAAAAGTAAACCCCGAAACTGGCGCACCCCAAAGGGATCACCCGCTGAAATACCCCACCTCGCCCCCCGGCAGGGCCGCAATCTGCAACAGGTCGCGGGCGTATTCGGCGACCGAGCGAAAGACGATGACGGTAAATTCGTCCTCGCCCGACATCCAGAACGCCGCCGGAACCTGCGCCAGACGCGAACGCCGGATGTGGCCGGGGCCGAACGCCGCGCGGCTGAAATCCACCGGGGCGAGCTTGGTCAGCACCTCGCGCGCGCCCGCGCCCTCTACCCGGAACGCCGCGCGCGCATCCGACACATCGACCACCAGGGAATGCACCCCAGCGCCCGTCAGCGCCGCGTTCAGACCGGCGACCGCCGCCCCGGCCCCCTCATAAGGGGTCAGCAGCAACAGCTCATCCGGCGACATCCAAGCCGCGCCGGTCTCTGCGCTCAAGGTGATCTGCCGTTGTCCGGGCACCGCAACACCAACAGCGGCTTGCACCGCCGCCATCAGCGCCGGATCGGACAAATCACCGCGCAGGGTGATCATCCCCGCCTGCCCCGCATCGACAACGCTGGCCAGATCGCCCGCAGAGACCCCCGCCCGCTCAGACATCCTGTTTCTCTCCGCCCTTGTCATACCACACCGGATTGACGATTCTGGCCTCGATCATCGCGCCGTCGGTGCCGCCAAACCGGATCGTCTCGCCCATCCGCTCCGGCCCGTTCTGCACCAGCCCCATGGCGATGCCCCTGCCCAGCACAGGCGAGAAATAGGTCGAGGTCACGCGCCCCTCTGTGTTCCGCTGGCCATTGGCGTTACACCCCTGCCGGACCGCATAAGCCCCGTCCGGCAAGACGGACCCGTCCGCTGTCTCCAGCCCCACCAGCCGCCAGCGGTCCGGGTTGGTCATATGCGCCCGCGCCTGCGCCCGCTTGCCCAGATAATCGGCCTTTTTCTTAGAGATCGCCCAATCCAGCCCCAGATCCTGCGGGATCACGGTGCCGTCGGTCTCATCCCCGATCATAATAAAGCCCTTCTCGGCCCGCATCACATGCAGACATTCGGTGCCATAGGGCATCACGCCGAACTCCCGGCCCGCCTTTATCAGCGTCTCCCACAACGCGCGCCCCTGCCCCGCCGGGGTCGCGATCTCATAGCTCAGCTCGCCCGAGAACGAAATGCGAAACACCCGCGCGTCAAACCCGCCGATCCGCCCGTCGCGCCACTCCATGAACGGCAGTGCCGCTTTCGAGACATCCATACCCCCCAGCTTTTCCAGAACCTTGCGGGCCTTCGGGCCGACCACGGCAATCTGCGCGAACTGCTCGGTCAGGTTGGCGACATAGACCTTCATGTCCCACCATTCGGTCTGAAGCCATTCCTCCATCCAGCCGTGGATGCGCTCTGCCCCGCCGGATGTGGTGTGGCAGAGGAAGGTATCGCCGTCGATCCGCGCCACCACGCCGTCATCGATCAGAAAGCCGTTTTCCGAACACATCAGGCCATAACGACATTTGCCCGGCTTTAGCGTGGACATCATGTTGGTATAGAGCATGTCGAGAAAGCGCCCGGCGTCCGGCCCCCTGACCAGCAGCTTGCCAAGGGTCGAGGCATCCAGCAGGCCAAGGTTTTCGCGGGTGTTGATGATCTCTCGCCTCACGGCCTCTTCGCGGCTTTCCGTCCCGCGAAGATAGCAATAAGGCCGCTGCCACTGGCCGACCGGCTCCCAATCCGCGCCGTTTTCCTCATGCCAGTCGTGCAGGGGCGTCCGGCGCAGGGGCTGAAACAGACCCCCCCGTGCCTCGCCCGCAATCGCCCCCATCGGAACCGGCAGATATGGCGGGCGGAACGTGGTGGTGCCGGTGGCCGGAATCTCCTGA
>JPPB01000063.1 GCA_001483205.1 alpha proteobacterium 3107 | reverse complement strand
CGCCCGTTCGGCCCTGAAACGGTCCACCGGACCGTTTCCAAGACGGACCTCACCCCCCGGCAGGCGCTTTGAACGCCTCAACCAGTTGTAGCGTATGGGCTTTATGGAAGGACCATCGCTAATTTGGAATTTCAAGAAAAGCGCTCGCCCAGGCAGGCGGCTGCCCGGCTCAGCCATTATGCAGAGGTTTTCGGCGGCGCGCCCCCCAGCGCGGCGGCATCACGGGCACGGGCCTCAATGCCGGACCAGTCCTCTGCCGTCATCATCTCTGCCGTCGCGATCCACGACCCCCCGACGCAGATCGTGTTCCCCAACCCCAGATAGGCCGGGGCGTTCGCAGGCGTCACCCCCCCCGTCGGGCAGAAACGGACCTGCGGGATCGGGCCGCTGAGGGCCTTCAGTGCAGGCACCCCGCCCGCCGCCTCAGCAGGAAAGAACTTCTGCACCGAATAGCCGCGCGCCAGCAGCCGCATCGCCTCGGATGCCGTGGCCGCGCCGGGCAGCAGGGGCAGCCCTTCGGCCTCACATGCCTCAAGCAATCCATCGGTCGCACCGGGCGAAACCGCGAATGCCGCGCCCGCCGCCCGCGCCGCCCGCGCATCATCCGGCGTCAGCACCGTTCCCGCCCCCACGCGCCCGCCGGGCACACGGGCCATCTCTGCAATCGCGGCCAGCGCCGCCGGGGTCCGCAGGGTGACCTCCAGCACCGGCACCCCCCCGGCGATCAGCGCCTCGGCCAGAGGGCGCGCATGGGCGGGATCCCGGATCACCAGCACCGGCACCACAGGGGCAAGAGCACAGATTTCGGCGATAGCCTTGCTTGCCGCCTGCGGGGTCATGCCACCGGCCCCCCACCGACAAATGCCGCTGCGCCCGCCGCGCCCGCCGCACTGCGAAACAGGTGAAACAGCTCGCGGCCACAGCCATGTTCGCCCGCGCTCAGATCAGGTCGCGCAGGCGGGCGGTCGAGCGCCCCCCCGGTCAGAACATCAAGCGCCCCCGCCACGGCATCAAGCCGCACCACATCACCATCGCACAGACGGGCAAGCGGGCCGCCATCCGCCGCCTCGGGGCTGACATGGATCGCGGCGGGCACCTTGCCGGAGGCCCCGGACATGCGGCCATCGGTGACCAGCGCCACCCTCAGCCCCCGCTCCTGCAAAACCGACAAGACCGGCGTCAGGCCGTGCAATTCGGGCATTCCGTTGGCCCCCGGCCCCTGAAAGCGGACAACGATGATCGTGTCCTGCGTGAACGCCCCGGCCCGGAACGCCGCCTTTACCGATGCCTGGTCGTGAAAGATGCGCACCGGTGCCTCGATCACCCGCCGGTCCTCGGCAACCGCAGAGACCTTGATCACCGCGCGCCCGAGATTGCCGTCAAGGGCGCACAGGCCGCCGGTGCTCTGGAACGGGGCCGACTGGGGGCGCAGGATTTTGTCATTCAGGCTTTGCGCCGCGCCGGGGGTCCATGACAGATCATCGCCAGCCAGCACCGGCTCTTCGCCATAGGCCGACAGGCCCCCGCCCGCAACGGTGAGGACATCCTCATGCAAGAGACCCGCGGCCAGCAGTTCCCGGATCAGAAAGCCAAGCCCGCCCGCGGCGTGGAAATGGTTCACATCCGCAAGGCCGTTCGGATAGACCCTGGCCATCAGCGGCGTCACGGCGGAAATATCGGCAAAATCGTCAATATCGAGCCTGATGCCCGCCGCCGCCGCCATCGCCGGCAGGTGCAGCACCAGATTGGTGGAGCCCCCCGTCGCCATCAGCCCGACAATGCCGTTGACGAAGGCTTTTTCATCCAGCACCTGCCCCACCGGGCAGTAAGCGTTGCCCAAAGCGGTGATTTCCAGGGCGCGGCGGGTGGCGGCCCGTGTCAGGGCGTCGCGCAGGGGGGTGCCCGGCGGCACGAAGGACGCGCCCGGCAAATGCAGCCCCATGAACTCCATCAGCATCTGGTTGGTGTTGGCGGTGCCGTAGAACGTGCAGGTGCCGGGGCCGTGATAGCTGGCCATTTCTGCCGCCATAAGCTCGGCCCGGCTGCTTTTGCCAGCGGCAAATTCCTGCCGGACTCTGGCCTTTTCGTCATTGGGAAGGCCCGACGGCATCGGCCCCGCCGGAACAAAGACGACAGGCAGGTGGCCGAATGTGGCGGCGGCGATGACAAGGCCGGGCACGATCTTGTCGCAGACCCCCAGACAGAGCGCAGCATCAAAGGTGTCATGGGACAGCCCGACCGCCGCTGCCATAGCGATGACATCGCGGGAAAACAGCGACAGCTCCATCCCGGCGCGGCCTTGCGTCACCCCGTCGCACATGGCGGGCACACCTGCGGCGACCTGCGCCGTTGCCCCGTGCGCGCGCGCCGCCTGCCGGATCAGGTCCGGGTAACGCTCGAACGGCTGATGGGCCGAGAGCATATCGTTATAGGCGGTGATGATGCCAAGGTTGGGCGCGCGCTCGGCGGCCAGTGTGTCTTTGTCCGGCCCCGTCGCCGCATAGGCATGGGCCTGATTGCCGCAATTCAGATGCGCCCGCGCCGGGCCGGTGGCGGCAGCGTCCCGGATGCGCCCGAGATAGGCCGCGCGGCTGTCCGCACTGCGGGCGATAATGCGTTCGGTGACGTTTCGGATTGTCTTGTTCAGGGTCATCCCGGCCTTCCGGCGTCTCTTTCATCCTTTGCCCATGCCACGGATACATGGATGATGGCGTCGGCACTTGCAAGTGACCTCTCTATGACGGTCAGGCCGGGGCGGGCGCGGCCCCCGCTGCCCCGCGGGGCGATTATAGCGGTTGACACAGGCCCCGCGCTTCCCTACATGCCCCCCGTTGGCACTCATGGACACAAAGTGCTAACATCCCAACGAACCCACAACGAAGGAGCGTTCAGAGATGGCATTGAAACCGCTGCATGACCGTGTGCTGGTCCGCCGTGTCGAAAGCGACGAAAAAACCGCGGGCGGCCTGATCATCCCGGACAGCGCCAAGGAAAAGCCCCAGGAAGGCGAAATCGTCGCATGTGGTGAAGGCGCGCGGAAAGATTCGGGCGAGCTGATCGAAATGGCCGTCAAGGCAGGCGACAAGATTCTGTTCGGCAAATGGTCCGGCACCGAAGTCACCATCGACGGCGAAGAGCTGCTGATGATGAAGGAAAGCGACATTCTGGGCATCGTGACCTGATCCCCGGTCCCTTTCATCAAACGTAAACCGATATTCAGGAGCAAGCGTAATGGCTGCTAAGGACGTGAAATTCGACACAGACGCCCGCAACCGGGTGTTGAAGGGCGTGAACACGCTGGCGGATGCGGTGAAGGTCACCCTGGGGCCGAAGGGCCGCAATGTGGTGCTTGACAAATCCTTCGGCGCACCCCGCATCACCAAGGACGGTGTGACCGTGGCCAAGGAAATCGAGCTTGAGGACAAGTTCGAGAACATGGGCGCGCAGATGGTCAAGGAAGTCGCCAGCCGCACCAGCGACGAAGCGGGCGACGGCACCACCACCGCCACCGTTCTGGCCCAGGCGATCGTGCGCGAAGGGCTGAAACAGGTTGCCGCGGGCCTCAACCCGATGGACCTGAAACGCGGCATTGATCTGGCCACCTCTCATGTGGTGGGCGAGATCAAAGCAGCGGCGCGCGAGGTCAAAGGCTCGGACGAAATTGCCCAGGTCGGCACCATTTCCGCGAATGGCGAGGCGGAAATCGGCCAGCAGATTGCCGATGCGATGCAGAAGGTCGGCAATGACGGGGTGATTACTGTCGAGGAAAACAAGGGCCTGGAGACCGAAACCGAGGTCGTCGAGGGGATGCAGTTTGACCGGGGCTATCTGTCGCCCTATTTCGTCACCAACTCTGACAAGATGATCACAGAGCTGGAAGACGCGCTGATCCTGCTGCACGAGAAGAAACTTTCCTCTTTGCAGCCGATGGTGCCGCTTCTCGAAGCAGTGATCCAGAGCCAGAAACCGCTGTTGATCGTCGCCGAGGATGTCGAGGGCGAGGCGCTGGCGACGCTGGTGGTCAACAAGCTGCGCGGCGGGCTGAAGATTGCCGCTGTCAAGGCACCGGGTTTCGGCGACCGCCGCAAGGCCATGTTGCAGGACATCGCCATTCTGACCGGCGGTCAGGTGATTTCCGAAGACCTGGGCATGAAGCTCGAAAACGTCACCATGGACATGCTGGGATCGTCCAAGAAAATCTCGATCACCAAAGATGAGACGACCGTGGTTGACGGGGCCGGTGACAAGACCGAGATCGCGGCGCGCGTGACGCAGATTCGTCAGCAGATCGAGGAAACCACCTCTGACTATGACCGCGAGAAATTGCAGGAACGTGTGGCCAAGCTGGCCGGTGGCGTGGCGGTTATCCGCGTCGGCGGCATGACCGAGGTCGAGGTCAAGGAACGCAAGGACCGTGTGGATGATGCGCTGAACGCGACCCGTGCGGCGGTGCAGGAAGGCATCGTTATCGGTGGCGGCGTTTCGCTGGTTCAGGCGGCAAAGAGCCTGGGCGGGGTCAAGGGGGTTAACCCGGATCAGGACGCCGGTATCTCTATCGTCCGCCGGGCGCTGGAATCGCCGCTGCGTCAGATCGCCGAGAATGCCGGTGTTGACGGTGCGGTGGTTGCCGGAAAGGTGCGGGAATCGGACGAAGCCGCCTTTGGCTTCAATGCCCAGACCGAGGAATACGGTGATATGTTCGCTTTCGGCGTCATTGATCCGGCCAAGGTGACCCGGACCGCGCTTGAGGATGCGGCGTCGGTTGCGTCGCTTCTGATCACCACCGAG
>JPPB01000062.1 GCA_001483205.1 alpha proteobacterium 3107 | reverse complement strand
GTGAGGGCAGCGCCCGGCCCGGCGGAAGCGAAGCGCCCGCCATGGGGCGGGGCGGGCGCTGCCCGGTCTGGCGACCGGGCGGACGGTTTGGCTGGCGATGCGCCAATATTCGGAAGTCATTTTACAATGCTCAGGCCATAAATGCCGTTCACCCTTGCCATCGTCGGGCGGCCCAATGTGGGCAAGTCCACGCTGTTCAACCGTCTTGTCGGCAAGCGCCTGGCGCTGGTCGATGACCGGCCCGGCGTCACCCGTGACCTGCGCGAGGGCACGGCACGGCTGGGCGATCTGCGCTTTACGGTGATTGACACGGCGGGGGTTGAAGAGGCCGCCGGGGACAGCCTTGAGGGCCGGATGCGGCGGCTGAGCGAACGGGCCATCGACATGGCCGACATCTGCCTGTTCATGGTTGATGCCCGCGCCGGGCTGACCGCAACCGACCATGAGTTTGCCGGGCTGCTGCGCAAGCGCGCCCGCCATGTGGTGGTTGCCGCCAACAAGGCCGAGGGCCGGGCGGGGGAGAGCGGGGCGCTGGAGGCCTGCGCGCTGGGTCTGGGCGAGCCGCTGCGCCTGTCGGCGGAACATGGCGAGGGGATCGAGGATCTTCATGCCGCCCTTGCCCCGCTTGCCGACCGGATCGCGGCAGAGGCGGCAACAGTGGCAATGGCGGCGATGGCGGCCCCGGAAACCGATGTGCCGGTCACCGACGAAGACACGCACACCCCCACCCCCAAACGCCCGCTTCAGGTTGCGGTGATCGGGCGGCCCAATGCGGGAAAATCCACCCTGATCAACCGGCTGCTGGGCGAAGAGCGGCTTCTGACCGGCCCCGAGGCAGGCATCACCCGCGACGCAATTTCCCTGACCTTCGACTGGAACGGCACGCCGACACGCATTTTCGACACCGCCGGGATGCGGAAAAAGGCGCGGGTTCAGGACAAGCTGGAAAAGCTCTCGGTTGCCGACGGATTGCGGGCGGTGAAATTCGCCGAGGTGGTGGTTGTCCTGCTGGATGCGGCGATCCCGTTCGAGCAGCAGGATTTGCGGATTGCTGATCTGGCCGAGCGGGAGGGGCGCGCCGTTGTGGTGGCGCTCAACAAGTGGGATACGGTCGAAAACGCACCGGAGACCCTGCGCGCGCTGGAAGAGACCTTTGCCCGCCTGTTGCCGCAACTGTCGGGGGCGGTGCTGGTTGCGGTCTCGGCCATGACCGGACAGGGGGTGGGGCGGCTGCACCGGGCGGTGCTGCGGGCGCATGATGTGTGGAACCGCCGGGTGACGACGGCCCGGCTCAACCGGTGGCTGGCAGAAATGGTCGAGGCACACCCGCCCCCGGCCCCCGGCGGACGGCGGATCAGGCTGCGCTATATGACCCAGGCCCGGACCCGTCCGCCCGGATTTGTCGTCATGTGCTCGGACCCGCAAAAGATGCCCGACAGCTATCGTCGGTATCTGGTCAACAGGTTGCGGGCGGATTTTGATATGCCCGGCACCCCGGTGCGCCTGCATCTGCGCTCGCGGGCAGAGAAGAACCCGTATCGGGACAGGAAGAAATCGACGCCCTCGCGCCTGCGCAAGCATCTGGGGGGCAAGCCGCGCGGCGGGTAGGGGCAGGCCGTCCACCCCTTGACAGAGCCACAACGCCGGGGCACCTGTCCGCCACCACGGGCGGGCCAACCGCGCCGCCCTCTCTCCCCACGCCCCATGCCCAAAACCGATCACGCCAAACCGCACTGCACCAGACCAGAGGACACCCCATGAACCAGAGTGATCACATAACCCGAACAGCCGCGATCATCGGCGGCGGGGTCATCGGCGGCGGCTGGGCGGCGCGGTTCCTGCTCAACGGCTGGAATGTGCGCGTCTTTGACCCCGACCCGCAGGCCGGGCGCAAACTCGGCGAGGTTCTGGACAACGCCCGCCGCGCGCTGCCGTCGCTCTATGACACGGCACTCCCCGCAGAGGGGCGGCTGAGCTTTCACGACACGATCCCCGAAGCGGTCAGCGGCGCGACCTGGGTTCAGGAAAGCGTGCCGGAGCGCCTTGACCTGAAACGCGGGATTTACCGGGACGTTCAGGCGCATTGCCCCCCGGACGCGGTGATCGGCTCTTCGACCTCGGGGTTCAGGCCGTCGGAGCTTCAGGGCCACGCCGCCCGCCCCGGTCAGATCATCGTCACCCACCCGTTCAACCCGGTCTATCTGTTGCCGCTGGTCGAGGTCGTGCCCTCGCCCGCCACCACCCCCGCGATCACCGGCAAGGCGACCGAAATCCTCACCGCGCTCGGCATGAAACCGCTGCTGGTGCGCCGGGAAATCGACGCCCATATCGCTGACCGCCTGCTTGAATCCGTCTGGCGCGAGGGGCTTTGGCTGGTGCGCGACGGCATCGCCACCACCGCCGAGATCGACGACGCCATCCGCTATGGTTTCGGCCTGCGCTGGGCGCAGATGGGGTTGTTCGAGACCTACCGGATTGCCGGGGGCGAGGCCGGAATGAAGCACTTCATCGGTCAGTTCGGACCGGCGCTGGCCTGGCCGTGGAGCCGCCTGACCGATGTGCCCGAGCTGACCGACGATCTGGTGGACACCATCGCCGCGCAGTCCGATGCTCAGTCCGGCCACATGACCATCCGGGCGCTGGAACGCCTGCGCGATGACAACCTTGTCGGCATCATGCGCGCACTGAGGAAATCCGGCAGTGGCGCGGGTGGTGTGATCAACGCCCATGAGACGCGGCTGGCGGACCCCGGCCCCGACACCGGCCCCGCGCCCGCCGACCTGCCCGTCACCGCCCGCCGACAGGTGCCGCAGGGCTGGGCCGACTATAACGGCCACATGAACGAGAGCCATTATCTGGAGGCCGCCTCACTCGCCACCGACCGGTTCATGGGGATGATCGGGGCCGACGCCGCCTATGTCGCCTCAGGCCGCAGCTATTTCACCGTCGAAAACCATGTGCGGTATCTGCGCGAGGTAAAGGCGGGCGAAGAGATCACGATCACCACGCAGGTTCTGCGCGGGGAGGGCGGGAAAATGCGCCTCTTCCACCGTTTGTCCGGCGGCGACGGGGGGCTTTCGGCGACGGTGGAGACAATGCTGCTGCATGTGGATTTGAACAAGCGCACCACCGCGCCGCCATCGGGGGATGTGGCGGCGAGGCTCGCCGAATATGCCCGTGCCCATGCCCGCCTGCCCCTGCCCGAGGGCGCGGGGCGGGGGATTGGCGGGCCGCGCTGAGCGGTGGCAGGGCCCGGCCCTGAAACGGTCCGCCGGAAGCGCAACCTTACCCGCGGATAAGCTCAGGTGTATGGCCTGACGCCCGGATTTTGAGTTCAGCTTCCGGTCCTGATCCCGCCCGGCGGAACGTCGGGCCGCGCCGCTCCCCCGGCACAGCCCAAACGGCCAGACCCCGGCTATGCCCCGGCCATCTCTGCCCGGATTTTCTGGCGCAACACATCAATCGGCACCCGCTTGCCCTTGTGCCGAAAGCACCAGTATGTCCAGCCGTTGCAACTCGGCGCGCCCTCCAGCGCCGCCCCGACCTGATGGATCGAGCCGTTCGCATCATGCCCGACCAGTGTGCCGTCGGCGCGCACCCTGGCCTTGAACCGACCGTTCACCGACCACAACTCTGCGCCCGGACGTAACAGGCCGCGTTCAACAACCTGTCCGAACGGCACCCTCGGCTCGGCCCGTTTCGAGACCGACACCTCAAGCGCGTCCCGGTCGAAACGGCGCACCCCGGCAATGCGCTTCCCGGCAACCGCGCGATAGGCGGCCTCGCGCTCGATGCCGATGAAATCGCGCCCCAGCTTCCTGGCCACTGCCCCCGTCGTGCCGGTGCCGAAGAACGGGTCAAGCACCACATCGCCCGGATTGGACGTGCCAACCAGAATGCGGTGCAGCAGGCTCTCGGGCTTTTGCGTCGGATGGGCCTTGTTGCCCGCCTCATCCTTCAGCCGCTCAGCCCCGTTGCAGATCGGCAGAACCCAGTCAGACCGCATCTGCACACCGTCGTTCAGTGCCTTCAGCGCCTCGTAATTGAAGGTGTATTTCGCCCCTGCTTCCTTCGAGGCCCAGATCATCGTCTCATGGGCATTGGTCAGGCGCTTGCCACGGAAATTCGGCATCGGGTTTGACTTGCGCCACACCACATCGTTCAGAATCCAAAAGCCCGCGTCCTGCAAGGCGCTGCCGACCCGAAAGATGTTGTGATAAGAGCCGATCACCCAGATCGCCCCGTGCGGTTTCAGCAGCCGCCGTGCCGCCGCCAGCCAGTCACGGGTGAACCGGTCATAGGCCCTGAACGACGAAAACTGGTCCCAGTGATCGTCCACCGCATCAACCCGGCTGTTATCGGGGCGGTGCAATGCGCCCTTCAGTTGCAGGTTATAGGGCGGATCGGCGAAGATCAGATCGACGGATGCCTCGGGCAGGGCGTTCATCTCCCTGATACAGTCGCCCGCGATGATCCGGTTGAGGGGCAGCCCCGGTGCCCCCTTCAGGTTGGTTTTTATTGCCATCTCTGCCTCGTATTCTGCGCGTTGACCCGCGCTTCGTTTGACGGACCCTAAGATGAGTCAAACCGGGGCCGCCGTCAAATTCTTTTTTGAATCAGCCGGTTATGATTTGTTCTTGATACAATATGTTGTGGACGGGGGCAAAGGAACGCCTATGATGCGGGGTGACCCCGAGGGTTTGCAGCGCGCGCTTGTGCGATTTGCTGGGGTATCCGGCGTTGGTTTCCCAGCCGTAGCCGGGGAAATGCCGCGCCAGATCGCGCATGATCCGGTCCCGCGCGGTCTTGGCGATGATAGA
>JPPB01000061.1 GCA_001483205.1 alpha proteobacterium 3107 | reverse complement strand
TGAGGCCCGTCTCGGAAACGGTCCGGTGGACCGTTTCAGGGCCGAACGGGCGGAGCCCCAAGGCGCGGCCCGGCGCAAGCGCCGGGCGGGGCATTTGGGGGCGATACGCCCTTATGCAGAGGTCTTTTGGACTCAAAATCCGGTCTTCAGGCTATACCCAAGCCGCGCCCGGTCCACGGCGGGGTGCGCAGACTATACCCGTTTAAGCGCCGCCCTCAGGGTTTCCGGTGCCACATTGCCGCCGGAAGCGACGCAGATCACGGTTTCCGCCTCAATCCGGTCGGCGCGGAACAGCGCGGCGGCGAGCGCCACCGCCCCACCCGGCTCCAGCACCACCTTCAGCCAGCGGGCCGCCAGCGCCATGGCGCGCAGGCAATCCTCGTCCGATACCGCAATCCCCGGCCCGCAGAGCCGCCTCAGAACCGGAAAGGTAATCCGACCCGGACTGGCGGTCAGAATGGCATCGCAGATACTGCCGGTGGTGCGATCATTGCGTTCGATACGCCCGGAGCGCAGCGAGCGCGCCACATCGTCAAAGCCCTCGGGTTCGACCGTGCGCGGGCAAAGGCCGGGTGCCCGTGCCTCCAGCGCCAGAGCAATCCCGGCACTCAGCCCGCCGCCGCCGCAGCAGATCAGCACATCCGCCGCCCCGATCCCGTGCTTTGCCGCCTGCTCGGCGATCTCAAGCCCGACCGTGCCTTGCCCGGCAATCACCTGCGGATCATCGAAAGGCCGGATCAGGGTCAGGCCGCGCCTCTCTGCCAGTGCCTCTCCCAGATCGTCACGGTCCTGGCTTTCACGGTCATACAGCACCACCTCGGCCCCGAGGGCGCGGGTGGCGTCAATCTTGACCCCCGGCGCATCGGCGGGCATGACGATGACCGACGGCGCGCCATGGAGCCGTGCAGCACAGGCCACACCCTGCGCGTGATTGCCCGAGGAAAAGGCGATCACCCCACGGGCGCGGGTTGCCGGATCAAGGGCAGAGAGCGCCGCCCACGCCCCCCGGAACTTGAAACTGCCGGTCTGTTGCAGGCATTCCGCCTTGACGAACACCCGCCGCCCGGCAACCTCATCAAGAAAGGGCGAAGACAGGAGAGGCGTCCGGCGCGCCCGCCCGTTCAGACGCAGGGCGGCGGCCTCGATCATCGCGATGCTGCTCATAGCGTTCGGGCCAGATCGGGGATGGCGCGCAGGTCGTCCACCATGTGATGCGGGGTCCAGGGCAGCCGGTCCACCGGGTCGTCCGCGCGGTTGACCCAGACGGTGGTGAACCCGTATCCGGTCGCTGCGCCCGCGTCCCAGCCGTTGGACGAAACGAACAGCGCTTCCGCAGGCGCACAGCCGAACCGCGCCCCCACCATGTCATAGACCACGCGGGCGGGTTTGAAGACCCCGACCGCATCCACCGACAGCACGGCGTCGAAACAGCCCTCCAGCCCGGCGCTCTGCACCGCGTCGGCCAGCATGTCCGCCGATCCGTTCGACAGGATGGCAGTGGGGTGACCGGCGGATTTGAGTGCCGCCAGTGTCTCGGCGGTTTCGGGGTAGGCGTCGAGCTTCCGGTAGAGCCGCAACAGCCGGGCGCGCAGGCCCGCGTCTGACAGGCCTGTTGCCTCCATCGCCCAGTCGAGGCTGTCCTCGGTTACCCGCCAGAAATCCGTGTGCGCGCCGGTGATCGCCCTCAGCCATGTGTATTGCAACTGTTTGGCGCGCCAGATGTCGGCCAGTTCCCGCCACCGGGCCGCCAGCGCCTGTGCGCCCGGTTCCTCTGCGGCCCGGCGCGCCGCGGCGGTCACGTCAAACAAGGTGCCGTAGGCGTCGAAAATGCAGGCGGTGGCGGGCATGGGGCCTCTTTGTCGTGCGACCGGACGGGCGGTCAGAACCGTATCGGGGTAAAGCTGATGCCAATCAGGGGTTCTTCCAGATCGAAATGGTCTATGGTGCTTTTCACCGCCCTGTAGCCGCCGGAGATCGTGAACCGCTCTGTCAGCGGATAGGATATGTTCAGCGACATGGTGTTCTCGTCCCTCGGAATGCCGAAAATACTCCCGCCTTCCGCGCTTGCATAGCTGAGCGCGACAGTCATGGGGCGCTCCCTGAACAAAAAGGTGAACGACGCATTGGCCGAATATTTTGTCGCCAGTTGGCCCGGCACTGACTCGCCCAGATTGAGGGAAACCGAGGAATAAAGCCCCTTGCGGCTGAGCATCTTCACCGACAGGCCCAACTGATTCTGCTCGAAACTGCCGAAAGAGCGGGTCAGGCTCGCGCCGGGCTGTATCCAGGCCCCGCCCCCAAGCGATGCGAGTTTGGAGACAGTCAAGCTGAGCGTATCGCTCTTGTCGGTCTTGAGTTGCTTGTAGCTGTTGTTGCGGGTGGCGCAGGCATCCAGAAACCACAGGTTGTCGAGGTGGTTTTTCGCGCAGACGTTCAGGTTCAACCCCTTGACCGCAATCTTGTGCCGGGGGGACCAGGCATAAGACACCGACCCGCCAAAATCGATATACCGCCCCAGCCCCCATATGCGGCGACCGGAAATCCCCGGCGCGATGCCGACCAGAATGTCCTTTTTCTTTATGTCGTCAAACGTGAACGGCAGGCCGAGGATATAGATCGGTTTGTCCGAGTTGCCCCCGTTCACATCGGTGGAATAGGACAGGATCGGAGAGACAAACCTGTTGATGGTCAGCGGTCTGACCCGTCCGGGCAGGCCAAGGCCGCGCGCGTTGCCTTCGCGTTTCAGCCGGTAGTCGAGGGTCGGGATAAGCTCTCGTGGCAGGCGACCGGCGCGGAGCTGCTGAAACAGGCAGGCATTTGTCATCCGCTCATTGGCCCCGGCGACGAAGCAGTTGGCCCGCGCCGGGGCGGCGAACAGACAGAGGACCGACAGGATAAAGGCGGCGGCGAACAACAGGGGGCGGGGGGCAAAAAGAAGGGGGGCAAGACCCCCCATATGCACAGGGTAAGGAAACATGTTATCTGACTGCCTTGAGTTTACACAGGTTGCGCTATCCAGCTATCAACATGGAATTTTCACACCTTGTCAACAGCTATTTCAGTAACCTTAACCGTGTGGATTCTGACTGCGCCGGTTGCGGGGATATTGCCCCCGGCAGGGCTTGAGATTGCACATGCTGCGATATTCAGCTCCCTTACTATCGGCACAGAATTTCACATCTTGTCAACAGCTATTTCGATCTTCTTAACCGCGTGGCTTTTGAAGGCCGCCGCCCCCCCGAAACAGGGCTTGGCATCGGGCCGGGCGCGCCCTATACCCGGCGCGTCCCCACCGGCGGAGGCCCCATGCGCACGGCAAAAGTGGCTCGCACCACCACAGAAACCCGGATTTCGGTCGAGATCAACCTCGACGGCACGGGCATCTGTGACACCCAAACCGGGATCGGCTTTTTCGACCACATGCTGGATCAGCTTGCCCGTCATGCGCTGATCGACATGACCATCCGGGCCGAGGGCGACCTGCATATCGATGACCATCACACGGTCGAGGACACCGGCATTGCGCTTGGCCAGGCGGTGCGCGCGGCCCTGGACGACAAGCGCGGCATCCGGCGTTACGGGGCCTGCCACCTGCCGATGGACGACGCGCAGATACGCGCGGTGCTTGATTTGTCGGCCCGGCCCTGTCTGGTCTGGCAGGTCGATATGCCCACCCCCCGGATTGGTGCATTCGACACCGAGTTGGTGCGCGAGTTCTTTCAGGCGTTTGCGACCCATGGCGGGATCACGCTGCATATCGACAAGCTGCACGGGGTCAACAGCCACCACATTGCCGAGGCCGCCTTTAAGGCGGTGGCACAGGCTTTGCGGCAGGCGGTTGAGGCCGATCCGCGCGGGGGCGGGGCGATACCTTCGACCAAAGGAGCACTGTAGCCGGTGCAGACCGTGATCATCGACTATGGCGCGGGCAATCTGCATTCCGCCGGGAAGGCCTTTCAGCGCATGGCGGCGGAATGCGGGGCGGGGCAGGTGGTGGTCACCGACAGGCCGGAACAGATTGCGCGGGCTGACCGGATCGTGCTGCCGGGCGACGGGGCCTTTCCCCATTGCCGGGGGGCGCTGTTCGGTCTGTCCGGGGTGGTTGAGGCGCTGACCGAGGCGGTTCAGGGCCGGGGCCGCCCGTTTCTGGGCATCTGCGTCGGGATGCAGCTTATGGCGACCCGGGGGCGGGAATATGAACCCACCGGGGGGCTTGGCTGGATCGCGGGTGAGGTGGTGCGAATTGCTCCCGGTGATCCGTCGCTGAAGGTGCCGCATATGGGGTGGAATGATCTGGTGATTGACCGCCCCCATCCGGTGACGCAGGGGGTCAGGACCGGGTGCCATGTCTATTTCGTGCATGGCTATCACTATCGGGTTGCGGCCCCGGAGCACCGGGTCTCTCATGCGGACCATGGCGGCGAGGTCGCCGCGATTATCGCCCGCGACAATATGGCCGGGATGCAGTTTCACCCGGAAAAGAGCCAGTCAACCGGCCTGCGGATGATCGGCAATTTTCTGAACTGGCGGCCCTGAAGGGGGGCGCACCTTATCCGCGGATAAGGTCAAGACTTATGGCATATTAGGGCGTTTCCCGTTTTTTTTGAATCACCTGGGTCTTTCCTTTGATTGTGATCTGTGATTCATCCTTCCCGGATCAGCTATTGAGGTTTCGGATGGGCACCCCCCTTTCTATGGACCTTCCACTTCACCCCGACCTCGGCCTCGTGGCTAAACGCCGTCGAAGGCTTCTTCGCCAAGCTGACCCGCCGACGCCTCAAGAACGGCGTGTTCCGATCTGTCGTCGACCTCCAGGCCGCCATCAA
>JPPB01000060.1 GCA_001483205.1 alpha proteobacterium 3107 | reverse complement strand
AGGGCACCGCTGTGGTCAAAGACCGAAATGTCCCGGATCGTGGTGTCGAAACGGTTGGGAAATCCGGTCGTGTTCAGACCGCTATGGCGCACATCCGCCCCCTGCGCCGCAACCGATTCCAACCAGGTTTCAAACCCGTTTTCAACCGCCCGTTGCCCGATAAACCAGTATCCGCCCCAGAGCACGGCAAGGATCACCGGAATGCCCGCCAGCCATCGCATGATCACCCCTTTCCCGCGCACGCGGCATGGTGTTTACATGGGCGGGGCGGAAAGGGCCAGACGAATGACGGAAAACGGGATTTGGGTGTTCGGCTACGGGTCGCTGATCTGGGATCCGGGCTTTGCCCATACGGAACGGCAGGTTGCTCGGCTCGGGGGGTATTGCCGCAGCTTCTGTATGCGCTCTGTCCACCATCGCGGCACGGCGGAAACCCCCGGTCTGGTGCTGGCGCTGGACCGGATGCCGGGCGGGGTCTGCACCGGGGTTGCGTTTCGTGTTGCCCCGGCGCTGGTTGCCGAGACCCTGAAGACCCTGCGCGCGCGGGAGCTGATCACCTCGGCCTATCTTGAGGCCGAATTGTTGGTCCGACTGAAAGACGGGCGGCAGGTCAGGGCGGTGACTTATGTCATCGACCCGGATCATGCCCAGTATTGCGGGCAACTGCCGCTGGAGACACAGGCGCGAATCATCGCGCGCGCCGTCGGGGGGCGTGGCCCGAACACGGAATATCTGTATAACACGGCGGATCATCTTTCAGAGCTTGGGCTGGAAGACCCGGACCTTGCCTGGCTGGCGCGGCGGGTGCGGGTGCTGACGGGGTGAAAAAGGCCCCCCGCCTGCCAACGGAATCAGTGCCGGAATTTGAAACCAGAATTTATGTGTTTGGCTATAGGTGTTGCGTATGGCCGCCGAACCCCTATTGTGCGGCTGACAATCACAACCCTGGAACCTGCCCGCATGATGGACCAGCGAGACCGCGAGACCGCGCCGTATTTTTCGCAGCCTGTCCGTCAGATTCTTCTGATGCTCATCGTTCTGGGGTTGGTCGGGTTCGGTGCCTATGTCGCCTATCCGAGGGTCGCCCCGGTGTTTCTGGCGAACCCCTACCTGAACGGCTTCATCGCCCTGGTGTTCGCCATCGGCGTTGTGGCCTGTTTCTGGCAGGTCTTGCAGTTGATTTCCTCGGTCAACTGGATCGTCGGTTTTGCCGCCGAGACGCCCGGCCACGAGATGACCCGCGCGCCCCGTCTGCTGGCACCGTTGGCCGCCCTTCTGCGCTCTCGCGGTAAGCAGATGCAGATTACCGCCAGCTCGGCGGCCTCGATGCAGGATTCGGTGGCGACCCGGATTGATGAGGCCCGCGACATCACCCGCTATATCGTCAACCTGTTGATCTTTCTGGGGCTTTTGGGCACGTTCTGGGGCCTTGCGACAACGGTGCCTGCGGTGGTCGATACGATTGCCTCGCTTGAACCGAAAGAGGACGACACCAGCCTTGAAGTGTTCGGGCGGCTGATGACCGGCCTGCAATCCCAGCTTAACGGCATGGGCACGGCGTTCGCCTCATCGTTGCTCGGCCTTGCCGGGTCACTGGTGGTCGGGCTGCTGGAACTGTTCGCCGGGCACGGGCAGAACCGCTTTTACCGCGAGCTTGAGGACTGGCTGTCCACCATCACCCGGATTGGCTTTGCCATTGGCGAGGGCGACGGCGGTGTGGACGGTTCTGCCCTGTCCCATGTGCTCGAAAAGATGTCTTATCAGATCGACGCCATGCAGGCGATGGCGGCCCAGAGTGATGTCAACAGTGCCCTTCTGGACGAAAAGCTGGGCAAACTTGCCGGGTCCATCGAACGGCTGACCGAACAGAACGCAGAGTCGGACGTGCTCTCTGCCACCCTGGAAAGGATCGAACAGGTCGCCGAGAATCAGGTGCAGCTTTCCGGGGCCATTGAACGGATGCGCGCCGAGGGAGGGGCGCATTCCGACGCCGAGAGCCGGATGCGCTTGCGCTCCATAGACGTGCAGCTTTTGCGTATCCTCGAGGAAATCATTTCCGGCCGGCAGGAAAGCATGACTGACCTGCGCAGTGAGCTGGCAGAGCTTTCGCGGGCGATGCGGGCACTGGCCCTGCGGTCGAAAGGCTGAGCGATGGCCCTGTCCCGCCGCACAGGACAACGTTTTCAGACATCGATCTGGCCCGGCTTTGTCGATGCGATCACCGCGCTTTTGCTGGTTCTGATCTTTATTCTGACGATTTTCATGGTGGTGCAGTTCGTGCTGCGCGAAACCATCAGCGGGCAGGAGACAGAGCTTGACCAACTGTCCCGGCAGGTCGAGAGCCTTGCCGATGCGCTGGGGCTGGAACGGGCGCGCGGTGACCGGCTGGAGGCAGAGGCCGGGCAACTGGGGGCGGCCCTTGATGCGGAGCGGCAGCGTTCTGAGGAACAGCGCGCGCTGATTGCCACCCTGCGCGCGCAAACCATCGCCCAGGCGGATGAGCTTGAAAGCGAACGCGCCCGGATCACCAGTTTCGAGGCGCAGGTGGCAAGCCTGCTGGCCGAAAGGGATGCGGCGCTGGCGACCGGGCAGGCGTTGCGCGCCGACATCGAAGCGCTGGAATCGGCGCAGGCGGAACTGACATCGGAACAAGAGGCGCTGCGGCTGGCACTTGCGCGGGCGCGGGAAGAGATTGACGCGGGCGCAGAGGCGGCGCGTCTGGCCGCCGCCCGGCGCGAGGCGCTGGAGGCGCTGATCGCCGATTTGCGCCGTCGGGGAGAGGAAACTGCGGCAGAAAATGCGGCGTTGGGGGAGGCTATCGAGGGGCTTGAAGCGCGGCTGAGCGAGGAAGAGGCGGTGCGTCTGGTCGAGGCGGCGGCGGCAGAAGCGTTGCGCGAGCGGCTGCAAAACGCCGATACGGAACTGACGGCGATGACCCTGGCGCTGGAGGAACAACGCGCCCGCGCCGAGGAAACCCTGACCCTGCTGGCCGCCGCCGAACTTGCGGAAGCGCGGCTTGACGACGATCTGGCCGAGGCACTGGCGGCAAAGCTGCTGGCGGAATCGGCGGCGGAAAGCGCGCTCAGCCAGGCGGAACGCCGACAGGCATTGCTGAATGTGGCGGAGGCAGAGCTCAGCCGGACGCAGGAAATTTCAGCCGAACGACAGCGGCAGGTCACACTTCTGAATGAGCAGGTGGCGGCGCTGCGCAGTCAACTGGTCGCGTTGCAGGCGCTGTTGGATGATGCAAAGGCGCGGGATCAGGCGGCAAATGTGCAGATACAGAACCTTGGCGCGGACCTGAATGCCGCTCTTGCCCGCGTGGCGGCGGAAGAGCGCAGGCGGCGCGAGTTGGAAGAGGCGGAGCGCCAACGGCTGGAGGCCGAGGCGGAAACCCTGCAAAGCCGCGCCGAAGACCTGGAAAGTCGGGCTGAAGACCTGGAACGGTATCGTTCGGAGTTTTTCGGCCTGTTGCGGGAGGTGCTTGGCGGGCAGGACGGTGTGCGCATTGAAGGCGACAGGTTTGTGTTTTCTTCCGAAGTGCTGTTTCCGTCGGCGAGTGCGTTGCTGTCGCCCGAGGGTCGTCGCGATGTGGCCAAGGTGGCCGGGATCATCCGTAATGTGGCCGACCGGATTCCGCCGCATATCGACTGGGTGATTCGGGTGGATGGCCATACTGACAACCTGCCGCTGTCCGGTAGCGGGCAGCATCGGGATAACTGGGAGCTTAGCCAGGCCCGCGCGCTGTCGGTGGTGCGCTATATGATCGAGGCGCTGGATATTCCGCCGAACAGGCTGGCCGCGACCGGGTTCGGCGAATATCAGCCGGTTGATGCCGGGGAGACCACCGAAGCCCGCGCCCGGAACCGGCGGATTGAGCTTAAGTTTACCGAGAAGTGATCGCCCGGCCCGGCGCAAAGACCCTTTCCACACCCACGTTTACGAAACCGTCAACAGTGCTCACGGCAAATTTCATGGCCTGTCCTGTGGCAGATGCCGATACTGGTCTCATGGCACCACATGCAATCCACACCCCAAGAGCGCACCCATGCGGCTGTTAAGACGCATCGGCCTGTGGCTGCGCCTGTCACCGGGGGCCAGCCAGTCCGCCCCGTCCGCGGCGTCGGCGGCGACACGGGGGCGGGTGGATCATGTGGTGATTCTCGACGGCACCATGTCCTCGCTGATGGCGGGATACGAAACCAATGCGGGCCTGACCTATAAGCTCTTGTCGGAAAATCCGGGCAGCGCGCGGCAATCCCTGCGCTATGCGGCGGGCGTTCAGTGGCGACAATGGCGCAACACCATGGATGTGATCCGGGGCGCAGGCATCAACCGCCAGATTCGCGACGCCTATGGCTTTCTGGCGTCGCGATACCGCCCCGGCGACCGGATTTTCCTGTTCGGCTATTCACGGGGGGCTTATGCGGTGCGTTCTCTGGCCGGGGCGATTGATACCATCGGCCTGCTGCGCGCCGATCAGGCAACAGAGCGCAATATCCGCACCGCATACCGGCACTACAAAGGCGGCGTCGGTGACCCGGTATCGCGGCGGTTTTCGGAACTTTACTGCCATGACCGGGTGGGGATCGAGATGATCGGCGTCTGGGATACGGTCAAGGCACTGGGGTTTCGTGCGCCGCTTCTCTGGCTGCTGTCCGAAAGCCGTCATGCGTTTCACAACCACCGTCTCGGCCCCACCACGCGGCACGGCTATCACGCCCTTGCCATGGATGAAACGCGCGAGGTCTACAGCCCGGTCCTGTGGGAAACGTCGCCCAGGTGCACGGGCGATATGGAACAGGTGTGGTTTCGCGGCTGTCATGCCGACATCGGCGGGCATATCGGCGGGTTCGGGGC
>JPPB01000059.1 GCA_001483205.1 alpha proteobacterium 3107 | reverse complement strand
CTCGCCCGTCATCCCCCATTGCAGAGGCCGTCCGCGCTCCTGTATAGTCCGCACAACACGATACCGACCCGATCCCGAACCTTCCGGCAAGGCGGAACCCTGCATGAAAAACCCACCTCAAGATACTGACACAGAAAAAGATTATCACGCTTCCGGCACAGGGCGAGATGACCCCGCCGTCTCAATCACCGACGAAATGCGGCGCTCTTACCTCGATTATGCGATGAGCGTCATCGTCAGCCGTGCGATTCCCGACCTGCGGGACGGGCTGAAACCCGTGCACCGGCGCATCCTTTATGCCATGCACGAATCCGGCAACGGCCACGACAAGCCCTATCGCAAATCGGCGCGCCCGGTCGGTGACGTGATGGGGAAATACCACCCCCACGGTGACAGCGCCATCTATGACGCGCTGGTGCGGATGGCGCAGGATTTTTCGATGTCGCTGCCATTACTCGACGGGCAGGGCAATTTCGGATCGATGGACGGCGACAACCCGGCAGCCATGCGCTATACCGAGGTGCGGATGGACCGGCCCGCCGCGGCACTGCTGGCCGACATCGAAAAGGAAACCGTCGATTTTCAGGACAACTATGACGGCAAGGACCGGGAACCCACCGTTCTGCCCGCGCGGTTTCCCAATATGCTGGTCAACGGCGCGGGCGGCATTGCCGTCGGCATGGCAACCAATATCCCGCCCCACAATCTGGGCGAAGTGGCGGACGCAACCCTGGCCCTGATTGACGACCCGGATTTGTCCTCTGAGCGGCTGCTGGAATACATTCCCGGCCCCGACTTTCCCACCGGCGGGCAGATGCTGGGGCGGTCCGGTGCCCGCAGGGCCTATACCGAGGGGCGCGGCACCGTCATCATGCGCGCGAAAACCCGGGTCGAGGAAATCCGCAAGGATCGCCAGGCGATTGTCATTGATGAGATTCCCTATCAGGTCAACAAGGCGGCGATGATCGAAAAGATTGCCGAGCAGGTCCGTGAAAAGCGGATCGAGGGCATTGCCCATGTGCAGGACGAATCCGACCGCAACGGTGTGCGTGTGGTCATCGAACTGAAACGCGACGCCACGGCAGAGGTGGTTCTGAATCAGCTCTACCGCTTTAGCCCGATGCAGACTTCGTTCGGCTGCAACATGCTGGCACTGAACGGCGGGCGGCCCGAGACGCTGAGCCTGCGCGACTTTCTGACCGCTTTTATCGTGTTTCGAGAAGAGGTTGTTGCCCGCCGCACCGCCCATGATCTGCGCAAGGCCCGCGAACGCAGCCATCTGCTGTGCGGTCTGGCGGTCGCGGTCAGCAATGTGGATGAGGTGGTCGAGACGATCCGGGCGTCGGCGGATGCGGCAGAGGCCCGCGAAAAGCTGATGCGCCGCCCCTGGCCTGCGGCGGCCATAGCCGAATATATCCGGCTGATTGATGACCCGACCCACGGGATGAACGCGGACGGCACCTATAACCTGTCAGAGGCCCAGGCCCGCGCGATACTTGAGTTGCGGCTTCAGCGTCTGACCCGGATCGGCGTCAGGGAAGTTGCCGAAGAATTGCGCGAACTGGCCGCCGCAATCCGCGAATATCTGGACATTCTGCGCTCGCGTGACCGGATCATGGCGATCATTTCCGAGGAACTGCGAGAGGTGCGGGCGCAATTCGCGACACCGCGCCGCACCGAGATCATCGAATGGTCCGGCGATATGGAAGACGAAGACCTGATTGAGCGCGAGGACATGGTGGTGACGATCACCCAGACCGGCTATGTCAAGCGCACGCCGCTGGCCGATTTCCGCGCCCAGAAACGCGGCGGTAAGGGGCTGACCGGCATGGCGACGAAGGATGACGATGTGGTCACCACCCTGTTTGTCGCCAACACCCATACCCGGCTGTTGTTCTTTACCACTGACGGCATGGCCTATACGCTGAAGACCTGGCGTCTGCCGCAGGGGGGGCGCAACGCCAAGGGCAAGGCGATTGTCAATATCCTGCCGATTCCGCAGGGCGTTTCGATTGCCGCCGTCATGCCGGTGGACCGGCCGGATGACGAATGGGCTGATCTGCAAATCGTCTTTGCCACCAGCGCGGGCGACGTGCGGCGCAACGCGCTTTCGGATTTCACCAATGTGCGGGCCAACGGCAAGATCGCGATGGATTTGCCGGAAGGCGTGGCGCTGGTGAACGCCCGCATCTGCAATGAGGACGACGATGTGATGCTGGTCACCCGTTCGGGCCGCGCCATCCGCTTTCGCGCCACCGATGTGCGGGTGTTCAAGGGCCGTAAATCGACCGGCGTGCGGGGGATACGGTTGTCGGGCGATGACCGGGTGGTCTCGATGTCCGTCATCCGGCATTTCGAGGCGACGCCGGAAGAACGTGCCGCCTATCTGAAAATGCGCCGCGCCGTGGCCGGGGTGACAGAGGAACCCGACGGCGATGAAGAAGAGGCAGAAGCGGAAGCAACGGTTGGCGGGGCCATCTCTCAGACGCGCTATGCGGAAATGTCGGCGGCGGAGGACATGATCCTGACCATCACCGCAGAAGGGGCCGGTAAGCTGTCGTCTTCGCATGATTATCCGGTGCGCGGGCGCGGCGGCATGGGGGTGGCGGCGATGGACAAGGCGATGCGCGGCGGGGCACTGGTGGCGTCGTTCCCGGTCGAACCTGATGATCAGATCATGCTGGCGACTTCCGGCGGGCAGTCGATCCGTTGCCCGGTCGAGGGCATTTCATTCCGGTCGCGCAGCGCGGGCGGGGTGAGGGTTTTTGACACCGCAGAGGGGGAAGAGGTGGTATCTGTCGCCTGGATCGCGGATCAGGACGAGGCGGATGATGGGGACGACGGGGCGGCGGGTTAGGCGCGCCGACGTAAAGTGGATCACTGGCCCCCCCTTCAGCGAACAAGCGGGGCATGACCCCGAACCGGCCCCCGGACACGAAAGCACAAATGGCGGAAACCCTTCACATCATCGGCGGCGGCATGGCCGGTTGCGAAGCCGCCTGGCAGGCCGCAAACCGGGGCATTCAGGTCGTCCTCTGTGAGATGCGCCCGAAAACCGGCACCTTTGCCCACCGCACCGGCGATCTGGCTGAAATGGTCTGCTCGAACTCGTTCCGCTCTGACGATGACGAGGGCAACGCGGTCGGCCTTCTGCACTGGGAAATGCGCGCCGCAAACAGCCTGATCATGGCCATGGCCGACCGTCACGCCCTGCCAGCGGGTTCGGCCCTGGCCGTGGACCGTGACCCGTTTGCCCAAGCCGTCACCGCCCGGCTGCGCGCCCACCCGAACCTGCGGGTCAAAACCGGCGAGATCACCGACCTGCCCCCCGCCACCGGCCACTGGATCATCGCCACCGGCCCGCTGACCTCAACCGCGCTCGGGCAAAGCATTCGCGCCCATACCGGCGCGGAAAGCCTGGCCTTTTTCGATGCCATCGCCCCCATCGTCCATGCCGACTCCATCGATATGTCAAAAGCGTGGCGACAATCGCGCTATGACAAGGGGGAGACCGACGAAGACCGCCGGGCCTATCTGAACTGCCCGATGGACCGGGACCAATACGAGGCATTCATCGACGCCCTGCTTGCCGCCGAAAAGACGGCCTTTCGCGCGGGCGAGACCGCCGGGTATTTCGATGGTTGCCTGCCGATTGAGGTGATGGCCGAGCGCGGGCGCGACACCCTGCGCCACGGTCCGATGAAGCCGGTAGGTCTGACCAACCCCCATCAGCCGCAGATCAAGCCCCATGCGGTTGTTCAGTTGCGCCGGGACAACGCGCTCGGCACACTCTATAATATCGTCGGCTTTCAGACAAAGATGAAATATAGCGCGCAATCCTCTGTTTTCAGGATGATTCCGGGGTTGGAAAAAGCCTCTTTCGCCCGTCTTGGCGGCATTCACCGCAACACCTTCATCAATGCGCCCCGCCTGCTGGATGATCAGTTGCGGCTCTGCACCCGGCCCAATATCCGGTTTGCCGGACAGATCACCGGGGTGGAGGGATATGTCGAATCGGCGGCCATCGGTCTTTTGGCGGGTCGTCTGGCGGCGGGTGAGCTGACCGGGCACCCGGTTGCCGCCCCGCCACGGGAGACAGCAACGGGGGCGCTCACCCACCACATCACCGGCGGGGCCGAGGCAGGGACATTCCAGCCGATGAACGTGAATTTCGGCCTGTTTCCGCCGGTTGATGCGCGGGGCGGGCGGCGCAATCGCCGGGACCGCTATAAGGCATATACCGACCGCGCCAAGGCCGCATGGCAATCATGGCTGGACGGATGCTGAAAGGGAGGGCAAAACCTTTGCATATTGACCAAGCCGGGCAGGGCGGTTTGGCCGCCGATGCGCCAATATGCAGCAGTCATTTATCCATAATTCGGGAAAAAGCGTGACGCCTTTTCGCACCAGATTCGCCCCGTCGCCGACCGGATACCTGCATCTGGGGCACGCCTTTTCCGCGCTTCTGGCCCATGATCTGGCGAAAGCCGCGGGCGGGCGGTTCGCGCTCAGGATCGAAGACACGGACCGCGCCCGCTGTCGCCGGGAATACGAACGCGCCATCCTTGATGACCTCGAATGGCTGGGGCTGCGTTGGGACGGCCCGGTGCTGCGCCAGTCCGAACGCACCCCGCACTATCTGGCGGCGCTGGCAGAGTTGAGCGCGCGGGGGCTGGTCTTTCCCTGTTCCTGCAATCGCCGGGCCATTCGCGACGCGCTGTCGGCCCCGCAGGAGGGCGCGGCGCAAACCGGTCCCGACGGCCCCGTCTATCCCGGCACATGCAGGGACCGGCCGATGTCGGACCGGCGCACCGGGGACGCGCTGCGGCTGAACATGCAGAGGGCGGTTGCCACCCTGTCCC
>JPPB01000058.1 GCA_001483205.1 alpha proteobacterium 3107 | reverse complement strand
GGGCGGGACAGGTTGGCCACTGGCGCACCAATAGGTCAGCAGTACTGACCTTATCCGCGGATAAGCCGCGCCCCTCTGACCTTACCCGCGGGTAAGGTGCAGCCCCTTTGCCGGAACAGAGGCGCGACCCGTCCGAAGGGCCGCGTCCGGCCCCATCTTGCGACCGGGCGGAGCTGTTTGCCCGCCGATCCGCTATTATGCAGGTGCCTTTCTCAGCACCGCCCGCCCCGCGTAAACGGCGGTTTCCTCCAGCTCCCCGGCAATGCGGATCAACTGGTTGTATTTCGCCAGCCGGTCAGACCGGGCCAGCGAGCCGGTCTTGATCTGGCCGCAGTTGGTGGCCACGGCCAGATCAGCAATCGTCGCGTCCTCGGTTTCACCGGAACGGTGCGACATCACACAGGCCATGCGGTTGCGATGGGCCATATCAACGGCGGCAAGGGTTTCCGTCAGCGTGCCGATCTGATTGACCTTGACCAGCAATGCGTTGGCGCAGCCCTTGTCGATGCCCTCGGCAAGCCGGGCCGGGTTGGTCACGAACAGGTCATCGCCGACAAGCTGCACCCGGTCGCCCAGGGTTTCGGTCAGGGTTTGCCACCCCTGCCAATCATCCTCGGCGCACCCATCTTCGATCGAGGCAATCGGATAGTCGTTCACCAGCGCCGCCAGCCAGGTGGCATTTTCATCCGGGCTGAGAGATTTTTCTTCCCCGACAAGCTCGTATCTGCCGCCCTTAAAGTATTCCGTGGCCGCGCAGTCAAGGGCCAGCCAGATGTCCCCGCCCGGCGTATAACCGGCCTTCTCTATAGATTTCACAATGAAATCAATAGCATCTCTGGTGGAATTGAGGTTAGGGGCAAAGCCGCCTTCGTCTCCGACACCCGTGCTGTGGCCCGCCGCTGAAAGCTCTGCCTTCAGGGTGTGAAAGACCTCTGCCCCCATGCGCACCGCATCGGTGAGGCTCTCCGCGCCTGTGGGCATAATCATAAATTCCTGAATATCTATAGGGTTGTCAGCATGTTGTCCGCCGTTGATGATGTTCATCATCGGCACCGGCAGCACTCTGGCCGACACCCCGCCGACATAGCGATACAGGGGTTGGGCACTGAAATCGGCGGCTGCTTTGGCCACCGCCAGCGACACGCCCAGAATGGCGTTCGCCCCCAGACGGCCCTTGTTGTCGGTGCCGTCCAGTTCGGTCATCGCGCTGTCGATGGCGGTCTGTTCGGTGGCGTCAAAGCCGGTCAGGGTGTCGGCGATCTCTCCGTTGACGGCTTCGACGGCCCCGAGCACCCCCTTGCCCAGATAGCGGGACGGGTCGCCGTCGCGTTTCTCGACCGCTTCATGCGCCCCGGTTGAGGCGCCGGATGGCACCGCCGCCCGGCCCATGGTGCCGTCTTCGAGGATCACATCGACCTCGACCGTCGGGTTGCCGCGGCTGTCGAGGATTTCACGTCCGATGATGTCGAGAATGGTGCTCATGGCGGTGTCCTGAAGAGTTGCGGGGTCGGGGGCAGCTATAGCAGGGGCGGCGGGAATGTAAACGGTTGGGGTGGCGGATTGCGTGGCGGCATGAAAGAGGAAAGGGTCTCACTCCGCCGACAGCGTGCGGGCAAGGGCGCAAAACCCCTCGACAGAGACCTGCTCGGCCCGGTCGGTCGGGGCCAGGCCCGCCGCAATCAGGTGCTCGCCGATCTTAGGCGACAGGGATTTCAGCGCCGTGCGCAACATCTTGCGGCGCTGGTTGAACGCAACCCTGACCACCTGCGACAGCACATCCGGAGCCGCCGGGAACAGCGGCCTGTCCCGCCGCACCAGATGCACCACTGCCGAATGAACCTTCGGCGGCGGACTGAACGCCCCCGGCGGCAGGGTCAGAACCATCCGCGCCTCGCACCGCCATTGCGCCAGCACCGCCAGCCGCCCGTAAGCCTTGCCCCCCGGCCCTGCCGTGATCCGCTCTGCCACCTCTTTCTGGAACATCAGCGTCAGGCTCTGCCAGAAGGGGGGCCAGTGCTCCGGCGTCAGCCAGCGGATCAACAGTTCCGTGCCGATATTATAGGGCAGGTTGGCCACCACCCGCACCGGCGGGGTCAGGCCCTCGGGCAGGCTGTGCCCGAGCGCATCGCCGTGGATCACCCTTAGCCGGTCCGGGCAGGCGGCGGCAATGTCGGCCAGGGCGGGCAGGCAGCGGGCGTCTTTCTCCACCGCCACCACCCGGCGCGCGCCCGCGGCAAGCAGGGCACGGGTCAGCCCGCCGGGGCCGGGGCCGACCTCCAGCACATCGCACCCGGTCAGATCACCGGCCAGATGCGCAATCCGGGCGGTCAGGTTCATATCCAGCAGGAAGTTCTGGCCGAGGGATTTTCGCGCCGCCAGCCCGTGGTCGCGGATGACCCGGCT
This sequence comes from alpha proteobacterium 3107, assembly GCA_001483205.1. Classification (GTDB taxonomy): domain Bacteria; phylum Pseudomonadota; class Alphaproteobacteria; order Rhodobacterales; family Rhodobacteraceae; genus 3107. Next base: position 2,483 of record JPPB01000058.1, on the reverse strand, counting down.
GAGCGGGGGCAGGGCGTCAAGGCCGCTTATGTCACTCATATCACTCATGCCGCTGCCCGCGCCGCCGCCATCCGCGCCGCCAGCCGCAGGGCCTCGATCAGGCTTGTCGGATTGGCCCGCCCGGTTCCGGCGATGTCAAACGCGGTGCCGTGATCGGGCGAGGTGCGGATGATCGGCAGGCCAAGGGTCACGTTCACGCCGTGGTCGAAATCCAGTGTCTTCACTGGGATCAGCGCCTGATCGTGATACATGCAGACAGCAACATCATAGCGCGCACGGGCGGCGGCGTGAAACAGGGTGTCGGCAGAGTGCGGCCCGGTGATCTGCCAGCCTTCCCCGTCGCGCAGCCGGGCAATGACCGGGGCGATGATGGTGGCCTCTTCGCTTCCCATGACGCCGCCCTCGCCCGCATGGGGGTTCAGGCCCGCAACCGCGATGCGTGGTGCGGGCAGCCCGAAATCCCGGATCAGCCCCGCACGGGTGATCCGCAGGGTGTGTTCCAGCAGTTCCGGGGTCAGGGCGCGGGCGGCCTCTGTCAGAGGCATATGGATGGTGACCGGCACGACCCGCAGATGCGGCCCGGCCAGCAGCATCACCACCCGCCTGATGCCACAGAGCGCGGCCAGATACTCGGTATGCCCCGGATAGGCGAACCCGGCCCCGTCCTTCAGCGCCTTTTTGTGGACGGGCGCGGTGCAGAGGGCCGCCGCCGCGCCTGCCTGCACCAGCCCGACCCCCCGCGCGATCACGTCAAGCACCGCCTGCGCGTTCTGCGGGGTGGGTTGTCCGGGATGCGCCGGGGCGGGGAAGTCATGGGGCAGCACCGGCAGACCGGTTGCCGCCGCCTGCGCGGTATGTGATGGCTCGCGGATGGGGACGACCGGCGCGCCCTTCGGCAGATGCCCCGGATCACCGATCAGAAAAAACGGCAGGTCCGGCCCCAGTTCCTGCCACGCCCTGACCGCCAGTTCGGGGCCGACGCCCGCCGGTTCGCCGCAGGTCAGTGCAACGGGCGCGGGCGTCACGGAAAGACGATGGTGGCGTCCGCCCGCAATTCGGCCAGATAGCTGTCGGCAAGGGATGTCAGCCGCTGGTTCACCAGTTGCGAGCGGATTTCCTCCCGGGACACATCCTCGATCTGTTCCGTCACCCGGCTGCACAGCATCAGGAACATCAGGGTTTCCCCGTCAGGGCCGGAGCGGGTCAGCACCGCAGAGCTTTCGTTTTCATCCAGCCGGGCGAGTTCGACGGCAATATCCGCAGGCACCTCGGCCAGCGGCAGGATGTTGCGTTCCAGTGCTTCCTCCGGCCGGCCCTGTGCAACGCCATAGAGGTCATCGCAGGTATCAACCCGGTTGCGGATGTCCTGCGCCTGCGCGGGCGCATCGCCCCCGCCGGGGATGTGATAGACGGCATAGTCGACCGAAAGGGTTTCCGCCCCCGGTGCGACGGTATCCTCAATCGCGCGCAACTGGAATATGGCGATGGCACCGGGCAGTTCGACCGGGGCGGTGATCTGTCCGGGCGAAAGCGTCAGAAGCTGCACGCGCAGGGCGGGGGGCAGGTTGCCGATGGACAGCCAGTCGATCCTGCCGCCCTGGGTGCGGGACGGCGCGGCGGAAAAGGTGCTGGCGGCGTTCTCGAAATCCCTGACCGAGGTCAGGCGGCGAATTTCTTCGGCTTGCAGCCGCGCCGCTGCTTCCTGCCCTTCGGGGGCGGGCAGAACGATCTCGGACAACAGCACCCGCACCCCGCCCCGGCTTTGGGACGCCAATGCGATGGCGCGGTCGATCTCGGCCTCGCCAATTTGCGCACGCGGCGCGAAGCGCGCCCTGACCACCGCGTTCCACAACAGGCCCGCGCGGACGAAATCGCGGAACGTGCGGACATCAATGCCTGCCTGCTCGATGCCCTGAATAAATTCATCCACGCCGAGCTCCGCCCTGCCGGCAAATTCTGCCATTCCGGCCTGCACCTGTTCATCGGTGACGTTTATGCCCAGGGTCTTTGCGGCCTCAACACGCAACAGGTCGTCGATCAGGCCGTCGGTGGCCACCTGCTCCGGGTCGCCGGGCAGGTTCAGCAGGCGCAGAAAGTTGACCCGCTGATCAAGGTCATATTGCGTGGCCACGGCGTTGTTGACCCGCACCGCCGGGGTCAGCGGGTTTTCCGACTGCGCGGCCCCCGGCAGCGGTGAAATCAGCACGGTCGCCAAGACCCATGCGATGAATATGCGTGCGGCTTTTGTTGTCATCATCTTCCTTGCCCTGTCCTTAGCCCTGACACCGGCGTGTGTGGCCCTGACCGTTGCCGCCGCCGCTGCCGAATCCGGTCAGCGAAACGGTGAGGCTGAAATCCGTGGTCGGCCTTACACTAGTCGAGCTTGTGAACCGGCGCGAGAGGGAAAGCGCGACCCTGACGCATTCGGTCCGGTATTCAAACCCGATTCCGGCCCGTGCGGCCCGGTCTGCGACCAGATCATA
>JPPB01000057.1 GCA_001483205.1 alpha proteobacterium 3107 | reverse complement strand
CCTGTTGCGCATCCTGCCGCCCGATGCGGACGGAGACCTGTTCGCGCAGCCCCGCGACTGGCAGGGCGATCAACAGCAGGCCCCCCTTGTGCTGATGGTCGCGCCGCCGTCTTCCGGCCCGGCGCTCGGGCCGGGCGACATCGTGCTGGCCCGCCTGACCGGGGTCAGCGGAGAGGCGCACCGCTATGAAGGCCGTCTGATCCGCCGGATCGGGTCCGCCGACGGCCCCGCGCGCCTGCTGGGGATATTTCGCGGCAATGCCGAGCGGGGCCGGATCACGCCGGTGGACAAAAAGCGGGGCGGGGAATGGATCGTCCCCGCCGGGGCGACGCTGAACGCAACCGACGGTGAGCTGGTTGAGGCAGAGCGCACCGGGGCAAGGGCGCGCACGGGGCTGTCCGCCGCCCGGATTGTCCGGCGGTTGGGTGACCCGTCGCGCGCCTTATCGCTGATTGCCATCCGTCAGCACGGTATCCCGCAGGCCTTTCCCGATCCGGCGGTTGCCGAGGCCGACCTTGCCGCCCCCGCCCCGCCCGACGGGCGCGAAGACCTGCGCGAATTGCCGTTTCTGACCATTGATCCGGCGGATGCCCGCGACCATGACGACGCCTGCTATGCTCACCCGGACGATGACCCGGACAACCCCGGCGGGCATGTGGTCTGGGTTGCGATTGCCGATGTCGCCCATTATGTGCGTCCCGGCTCTGCACTGGACGGGGCGGCGCGCGACCGCGGCAACTCCACCTATTTCCCTGATCGCGTCGTGCCGATGCTGCCGGATCGTCTGTCGGGTGATCTCTGTTCCCTGCGCGCGGGCTGTTCGCGCCCCTGCATTGCCGTGCGCATGGTGCTGGATGCCGGGGGGCGGAAAATCGGCCATCGTTTTGTGCGCGGGCTGATGCGGTCTGTTGCCGCGCTGACCTATGGGCAGGCGCAGGCCGCCATTGACGGGGGGCCGGATGAGGGGGCCGGGCCTCTGCTGCGCCCGCTGTATGCTGCTTATGAGGCGGTGAAGGTGGCGCGCGCCGCCCGGCAGCCGCTCGACCTTGACCTGCCGGAGCGAAAGGTGGTTCTGGATGAGCGCGGCGGGGTGGTTTCGGTCGATTTCCGCGAGCGGCTGGATGCGCACCGCCTGATCGAGGAGTTCATGGTGCTGGCCAATATCGCCGCCGCAGAGGAGCTGACCCGGCGGGGCCGGCCACTCTTATTCCGGGTCCATGAGGCCCCTGACGCAGGCAGGCTTGAGACGCTGCGCGATGCGGCGCGCGCTGCTGGCCTGCCGTTTGTCCGGGGCGCAGGGGTGAAAACGCGCCACCTGAACCGGTTGCTGGAGGCGGCGCGGGGCACGGCCCATGCAGAGACGATCAGCATGGCGGTGCTTCGCTCAATGACCCAGGCCTGTTATGCGCCGGAAAATGGCGGGCATTTCGGGCTGGCACTGGCCGGATATGCCCATTTCACCTCGCCGATCCGGCGGTATGCCGATCTGGTTGTGCATCGGGCGCTGATTGCTGCGCATGGCTGGGGGGAGGATGGTCTGACCGGGGCAGAGGCGGCACGTCTGGCTGAAACCGCCGCGCTGGTATCGGAACGCGAGCGCCGGTCGCTGGTTGCCGAGCGCGATACGACGGATCGTTACCTTGCTGCCCGTTTAGCCGGGCGGGTGGGGGAAGAGATGGCGGGCCGGGTGTCGGGGGTCGTCCGGTTTGGCCTGTTCGTGCGCCTGAGCGAGGACGGGGCCGATGCACTGGTGCCGATGGCGTCGCTCGGGCAGCGGTTTCGTTTTGATGCCCGGACGCAGAGGATGGTCGGGCGACGTTCGGGCGCGGTGATCGGGACGGGACAGGCGGTTACGGTGCGCCTGACGCGGGCCGATCCGATGACCGGGGGTCTGGTCGCCGAGCTGCTGACGGTGGACGGCGCGCCCGTGACGGGGGCAGGGGGCGGGCGCAAGGTGGCAGGCGGGCAGAGAAAGGCCGGGGCCGGAAGAGAACGCCCCGGCGCAAACCCCGCCCCGGCTGGCCGCCGCAGACGGCGCTGATCTTATTCGATGGGTGCTTTGCGAGAGGGGCGGGAAGGCGCGATTGAGTAAAAACCTGCAAGCCGGGGTATGATAATTCATTCCCGGACACACCAGAGCACGGAGATCAATATGCCTACCGAGATCATTGCGCTGCCCCTTCACCTGCAAATCGCGGCGGCTGGCGGCTTTTTGGCCTATATCACCGCCTACAGCGGCTTCAGACAAGGCCACACCACACTCGACAGCACCCTGACGATTTTGGTGTTCGGTGTCTTCTCGGCCCTGCCGTTTCTGGTGATCGCAGAGGAATTGGAGCAGGTTTTGCCGAACCATCAATGGCAGGCGCGGGCGGCTGCTGCTTTGCCTGCCCTTTTGATCGCGGTGTTGGCAGGGGCGCTTTGGCGGAAGTGGGGGCGGAGCGCATGGTATTGGATCGTCCACAGGCTTGGCGTTCATCGCGATGATGGCCTCAGAAATGGGTGGGAATCACTGATACAGACCCCGGACATGCAGGTCACGCAGATCATGGTCCGAACCACAGACGGGACCGAACTGTTCTGCCGGGACGCCATCGACTATCAGGATCAGATTCAGAACGGCCTGACACTCGGCTCCGACGGCTCGGTGATCATGGTCGTTGACACAGAAAAGCTGCCCGGCGCGGAAGAAACAGACCGAATCGATCAGGTATCAAAAGAATGGGGGTGCAGGCTGACCTACATCCCGAAGGAGCAAATTGAGCGCGTCGAACTCAGGTGCCGCGCCGGGCAGTGACCACCGCTCATTTTTTCGATGGCGGGGGTGACTTGGGGGCAGTGATGACCTTCGCGTTCGGGGATACGCTACGAAACGCGACCTTTTCGCCGGTCTGCCCAGGGGCAGTGATGACCTTCGCGTTCGGGGACATGCTATTGGGTTTCGGTTCGTTGCTGTTTACGGGGACTGAACCCTTCTTTTCGCTCATCGTGTGTATCCTTTCGGTTTCATCGTCCCGGACCAAGGCCCCATGCAGCCGGGCCACGGCTCACATCAGACTACCACACTCCACCCGCATCGCGCCACAGATAACCGGGCGGGTGTTCCGGCCCCTGATGCGCCGATATGCAATGGCCTCTCCGATGATTTCGGCCATAATTCCCGCCCCAGCCCATCAAGACACTGGACTTAAATCCCCGGCGCTGTAACTTGTCATTTACGAATACGCCACGAATGCAAGCCCGGAGCGCCCCCGATGACACGGCTGACCCGAAGAAAAGACAAACCCCATTCCGGCATTGGCGCGGCGGCCGGCCTCGCCCTCTGCGCCGCCTTTGCCGGGTTGTTGCCGGACCCTGCCCGCGCCGCCCCGGACGGCGAAACCGGCTTTGTGCTGAACACATTCGCCTTTCTCATCTGGGGCGCGCTGGTGATGTGGATGTGCGCGGGCTTCACCATGCTCGAGGCCGGTTCCGTCCGCACCAAGAACGTCTCGGTGATCTGCCTCAAGAATATCGGCCTCTATTCCATCGCCAGCCTGTCCTATTACCTGATCGGCTATAACATCATGTATGTCGGCGTTGATCCGGGCGGCTGGTTCGGCTCTCTCAGCCTGTTCTATGGCTCGACCGCTGATGAGCTGGCGCTGCTGGCGGGCGCGGACGGGGCGGCGGCCACAGTGATCGCCGGGGCCGATTATTCCACCATGTCGGACTGGTTTTTCCAGATGGTCTTTGTCGCCACCACTGCGTCCATCATCTCCGGCACCCTGGCAGAGCGGGTCAGGTTATGGTCCTTCTTCCTGTTCGTCATTGCCCTGACCGCGTTTATCTATCCTGTCGTCGGCGCGTGGACATGGGGTGGCGGCTGGCTGGGCGAGATGGGCTTTCAGGATTTCGCAGGCTCCACCATCGTGCATTCCACCGGGGGCTGGGCCGCGCTGACCGGGGCGGTGATCCTTGGCGCACGACGGGGCAAATTCCGCGAAGACGGCACTGTCCGGCAGATGCCGCCCTCGAACGTTCCCATCGTCACGCTTGGCGTCTTTATCCTCTGGTTCGGCTGGTTCGGTTTTAACGGCGGTTCCCAGCTTGCGCTGGGGTCGGCGGTTGATGCGGTGGCGATCAGCATCATCCTCGCCAACACCAACATCGCTGCGGCGGCGGGCGTGGTGGCGGCGCTGTGCGTCTCGAAACCGATCCTCGGGCGCATTGACCTGCTGGCGTCGCTCAACGGGGCCATCGCCGGGCTGGTCGCCATCACCGCAGGCCCCGATCTGATTGCGCATCACTGGGCCATCGTCATCGGCGGCATTGGCGGCGTGATCGCGGTGGCCGGGTCGAAAGCCATGGACATGTTGCGGATCGACGATGTTGTCGGTGCGGTGCCCGCCCACCTGTTCGCCGGTATCTGGGGAACGCTGGCGGTGTGCATCGCCGGGGGCGGGGATTTCCTGACCCAGCTTAGCGGTATTCTGGCCATCGGGGGCTTTGTCTTTGTGGCCTCGGGCATTGTCTGGCTGATTATCGACAGGGTGATCGGCATCCGTATCTCGGAACGGGCCGAGGCACTGGGGCAGGATGTGGTTGAGCTCGGGATTGAGGCATATCCCGAATTTGTCGCCATCCCGGACCCCGACGACACATGATCCCGTCCCGGAGCCAAGGCCGCTTTGCCCCCGTCCGCCGTGGTCAGCCACGTTGCGCGGACAGGCCGTGCCGACGGCGGCAACGCCATGGCGCAAAATGCCGCAAGACCCTTGCAAAGGTCTCTGCATAATGGCGCATCGGCAGCCAAATCGTCCGCCCGGCGGAACTGCCTGGGCAGCGCCTTGGGGCTCCGCCCGTTCGGCCCTGAAACGGTCCACCGGACCGTTTCCGGGACGGGCC
>JPPB01000056.1 GCA_001483205.1 alpha proteobacterium 3107 | reverse complement strand
CGCCCCCGGCGAACCATCCTCGCGCAGGATGAATTTCGGCACGATGAACAGGGAAATGCCCTTGATCCCCTCCGGCCCGCCGGGAATTTTGGCCAGCACCAGATGGATGATGTTCCCGGCCAGGTCGTGCTCGCCGGATGAGATGAATATCTTCTGCCCGGAAATCCTGTAGCTGCCGTCGTCCTGCGGCACGGCCTTTGTTCGCATCAGGCCCAGATCGGTGCCGCAATGGGGTTCGGTCAGGTTCATGGTGCCGGTCCAGTCACAGGTGACCATCTGCGGCAGATATGTCGCCTTTTGCGCATCAGAGCCATGGGCAAGGATCGTCGAACATGCCCCGTGGGTCAGACCCTGATAGAGGGCAAGCGCCTGATTGGCAGAGCTGAAAATCTCATTCAGCGCCGCCCCCATCAGATATGGCAAACCCTGCCCGCCATATTCCGTCGGCAAATCCAGCCCGTTCCAGCCCCCCGCCCTGATCTGGCCAAAGGCATCCCTGAACCCGTCCGGCGTGCGCACCACCCCGTTCTCGAACACACAGCCCTGCCGGTCACCAACCGCGTTCAGCGGGGCCAGGACTTCCCCGGCAATCCGGCCTGCCTCTTCCAGTATTGCAGAGGTGAAACCGGCGTCCAGTTCGCCATATCCGGGGATGTCGCTGTCACCGACCTTCAGAAGGTCATGCAGCAGAAACTGATATTCACTGACCGGGGCGGTATAGCCAGGCATCGGGGCCTCCGTTAGGGGTTGGGGTGTTCGGACTTCTCCATAGTGGCGATGGCATCTTTGGCCCAGGCGATCTGTTCCTGCAACTCTTCGATTGCTTCATTGAGCGTCTTTTGCTGCGCGATCATCTCTTCCAGACGCTTGCGGGCGGCAACATAAGCGGCGGTAAGCTGTTGATGATCGCCAAGGTCATACAGGTTGAGCAGGCGGCGGATACTCTCGAGACTGAACCCGAAACGCTTGCCCCGCTGGATCAGCTTCAGCCGTGCCCTGTCCTGGGCAAGATACAGGCGCTTCTTGCCGACCCTCTGGGGAAAAATAAGCTCTTTGGCCTCGTAAAAACGCAATGTGCGCGGCGTGACCTCGAAGGCTTCGCACATTTCGCTGATGGTCATTTTTTGTTCGGGCATCGGGTTTTGACTCGTATTGAGGTTATGAATTTCGTGCCTGCACGATAAGGTGGAATCGACGCCCCGATAAACGTTACGTCACGTCACGCTTATGGGCCTCTTTTCGGGGCGTGTGAAGAATCATTTCAGCATCCGCGCGATTTCGTCGCGCAGTTTGCGCAAATCCGCGATTGTCTCTTCAAGTTCCGCCTGCTTTTTGCCGAGCACGACCAACTGGCGCTCGACAATCCTGTTTCCGGCCTGCAACTGGGCCTGTGTGCCCTCGGTATCATAGATGAGCAGCCACTGCCTGATCTCTTCCAGGCTCAGATCAAAGCGCCGCCCCCGCAGAATGAGGGTCATGCGCGCGATTTCACGCGGGCCGTAAAAGCGGCTGGACCCTTCCCTTTCCGGGGCGAGAAGCTCGATATATTCATAATAGCGCAACGTGCGGGGGGTCACGTCGAACCGCGCGCACATCTCTCTGAAGCTCAGGCGGGGTTTGTCTTTCGGGGTGCTGTTCATCGGTGCAGTTCTGTCGGGGCAAGGTCGGGCCGTCGGGGGTCAGGGGTCAGCCTTGCCCCTTAAAGGCTGGTCATCCGGGATGGGAAGTGCAAGGGGCTTGCACCGGGCATTTCCCCCGCCATAACAGAGCGGATGGGAAAATATTCACAAGACCTTTGCATATTGGCCGGACCGGGCAGCCGCCTGCCTGGGCGGGCGCTTTTTTCGACAGTCCACACTGGTGATGTCTTTGCCATAAAGTCCATACGCTCCAACAGGTTGAGACGTTTAGAGCGCCTGCCGGGGGGCAGGCAGGCGCTGCCCGGTCTTGCGACCGGGCGGACGGGTTGGCCACTGACGCGCTATGATACAGGGGTCTTTTCACTTCAGCGGGTGCGACTTTATGTCCCGGCATCCGGTCAGGACGCGGGGCCTGTCGCCCGGGCCGGGCCTTTCCCGATGGCAGGCCGGACATGAGCCCACAGGCCGACGCCCCGCTCACCCACCGGCGGATATTCAGGATCGCCGCCCCCATCGTGCTGTCGAATGCCACATTTCCGATTCTGGGCGCGGTCGATACCGGCGTTGTCGGCCAGATGGGTCTTGCCGCGCCCATCGGGGCCGTGGGGGTGGGGGCAATCATCCTGTCCACGCTCTACTGGACATTCGGCTTTCTGCGCATGGGCACCACCGGGCTGGTGGCGCAGGCGCGCGGCGCGGGGGACGCGGCAGAGGCCGGGGCACTGCTGATGCGCGGGCTGATGATCGGTGCGGCGGGGGGTGCCCTGTTCATCCTGTCTCAGGTGCTGTTGTTCCGGGGTGCGTTCGCGCTGGCCCCTGCGTCGGATGAGGTCGAGACCCTCGCCCGCGCCTATATGTCGATCCGCATTCAGGGCGCGCCCGCGACCATCGCGCTCTATGCGGTCACCGGCTGGCTGATCGCGCAGGAACGCACGACCGGGGTGCTGATCCTGCAACTGTGGATGAACGGGCTGAACATCCTTTTGGATGTGGTGTTTGTGCTTGGCTTCGGCTGGGGGGTCGAAGGCGTTGCCCTGGCGACACTTGTTGCCGAGTGGACCGGGCTGGCGTTGGGGCTGTGGCTGTGCCGCGCCGCGTTCGCTGGCAGGCAATGGCGGAACTTGGGCCGGGTCTTTGATCCGTCCCGTCTGCGGCGGATGCTGGCGGTCAATACCGATCTTATGATCCGCTCGGTCCTGCTGACCCTTTCCTTCGCCGCTTTCCTGTTTCTGGGCGCAGGGCTGGGCGATGTCACCCTGGCGGCAAATCAGGTGCTGTTGCAGTTTCTCCAGATCACCGCCTTTGCGCTTGACGGGTTTGCCTTTGCGGCAGAGGCGCTTGTGGGGGCGGCAGTGGGTGCAGGGGCGCGGGGAAGGCTCCGGCGTGTGGCGGTGATGACCGCGCAATGGGCGGCGGGCGCGGCGCTGGCGCTGGGGGTTTTATTCTTTGCCCTGGGGCCGGTGCTGATCGACCTGATGAGCACGGCGCCAGAGGTCAGGCTGACGGCGCGGGCCTATCTTTTCTGGGCGGCGCTGGCCCCGGCTATCGGGGCGGCGGCATGGATGCTTGACGGCATTTATATCGGCGCGACCTGGACCAGAGAGATGCGGCGGATGATGGTGCTGTCGGTGGTCGTGTATGCGGGGGCGACGGCGGTGTTGCTGCCCGTGTTCGGCAATCATGGCCTCTGGGGGGCGCTGATGGTCCTCAATGCGGCGCGCGGGGTGACGCTGGGCTGGCGCTATCCGGGGCTGGAGGCCGGGGTGGGCCGCCGCTGACCGTCAGGAAGACCTATGGATAATAGCGTATAGGTCGCCAAACCGTCCGCCCGGCTCTTGCGTCGGGCAGCGCCTTGGGTCTCCGCCCGTTCCGGCCCTGAAACGGTCCTCCGGACCGTTTCCAAGACGGGCCTCACCCCCCGGCAGGTGCTTTGAACGCCTCAATCCTTTGGGGCGTATGGGCTTTATAGAAAGACCATCGCCAATTTGGACTGTCGTGAAAAGCGCCCGCCCATGCAGGCGGCTGCCCGGCTCGGCCAATAGGTCAGAGGTTATGCCCATATCCGCGGATAAGGCTGTATCGCCCCCAAATGTCCCGCCCGGTCGCAAGACCGGGCCGCGCCGACCCGCCCCTCCACGGGGCGGCGCGTTCGCGCCCCCCAAGCGGGCCGGACGCGGCCTTTCAGGTTGTTTGCGTATCTGCCTCAGGCAAAACGTTTACCACCTGTGCCCTGGCAGGATCAGGGCTGAAACATGTGATCGATTTTACGTCGCCACGCTATATGCACAGGCCCCTCACAGCCAGTCGTCGCGCCCGGTCCCGACCGCCTCGGCAACCGTCGCAAACCCGTCGCGGGCCAGCAACGCCTCCAGCCCCCCGGCGATCCGCCCGACAAGCGACAGGCCCTCATACACCATCGCGGTATAAAGCTGCACCGCCGTCGCCCCGGCGCGGATTTTCTGATAGGCGTCCTCTGCCGAGCCAATCCCCCCCACCCCGATCAGCGGCAGCCCGCCCCCGGTCAACCGGGAAAGCCGCGCCAGCACACGGGTCGATTTGCCGAACAGCGGCGCGCCGGACAACCCGCCGGGCTGATCACGCTCCGGGCTTTGCAGACCGCCGCGCTCAACCGTCGTATTGGTGGCGATGATCCCGTGGATACCGGCGGCCATCCCCACCCCGGCGATGTCCTCAAGCGCCCCGTCGCTCAGATCCGGCGCGACCTTCAGGAACACCGGCACCGGTCGGGCCAGCTCTGCCCGCGCCGCCATCACCCGCGCCATCACCGCCCGCAGCGCCCCCTCGCCTTGCAGGTCACGCAACCCCTCGGTGTTGGGCGACGACACATTGACGGTGGCAAAGTCGATATGCGCCCCGCAACAGGCCAGCACACGGGCAAAATCCGCCGCCCGGTCGGGGCTGTCCCGGTTTGCACCGAGGTTCAGGCCGATCACCCCCCTGCCCTTTCCCGGCCTGCGGGCGCGAGTGCGGGCCAGCCGCGCCCCCACCCGTTCCATCCCGTCATTGTTAAAGCCGAACCGGTTGATGACCGCGCGGTCCTCGCTCAGGCGAAACAGCCGCGCCCCGGCATTGCCCGGCTGCGGCTGCGGGGTGACCGCGCCGACCTCAACAAACCCGAAACCGGCGCGCAAGAGCGGGGCCGTGGCCTCGGCGTTCTTGTCATAGCCCGCCGCCAGACCGACCGGATTGGGCAGGGTCAGCCCGGCCAGCCGGGTGGCAAGGTGCGGTGACGTGTGCGCCGCCCCCGGCAACGGCACCAGCCCCAGCCTGAGCGCCCGGATC
>JPPB01000055.1 GCA_001483205.1 alpha proteobacterium 3107 | reverse complement strand
GCGTCCGGCCCGCACGGGTAGGCGCGAACGCGCCGCCCCGTGGGGGGGCGGGTCGGCGCGGCCCGGTCTTGCCGACCGGGCGGGAACAGGATTGAGGCTTGGACTCAAAATTTGGGCGTCAGGCTGTATCGCCGACAGAGGACGAAAGCATGGACTGGCTGACCGACAACAAGATACCGGTGGGAAAGTCCGCCAAGACCGCCTTTGAATGGCTGCGCGACAATGCCCGCCCGGTTTTCGATGGCCTTGAAAACGGGCTTGAGACGCTGATCAGCCTGCTGCTCGGCCTGCTCGAATACACGCCCCCGCTGATCGTTATCGCCCTGTTCATTGCCCTGACATGGTGCCTTCAGCGCAGTTGGAAACCCTGTCTGCTGGTGCTGGTGGGGTTCCTGTTCATTCTCAATCAGGGCTATTGGGATGAAACCCTTGAAAGCCTGACGCTGGTGCTGTTTGCCTGCATCTTCTGCATGGCGATCGGAATGCCGATCGGTATCGCGGTGGCGCATCGCCCCCGGCTTTACCGGGCGATACGGCCCGTTCTGGACCTGATGCAGACCCTGCCGACCTTTGTTTATCTGATCCCGATGATCGTCTTTTTCGGCATCGGTATGGTGCCGGGGCTGGTGGCGACCGTCATCTTCGTGCTGCCCGCGCCGATTCGCCTGACCCATCTGGGGGTGTCCTCGACCCCCACGCCCCTGCTGGAGGCCGCAGAGGCGTTCGGCGCGACACCGCGTCAGAAACTATGGAAGGTCGAACTGCCCTATGCCATGCCGCAGATAATGACCGGCCTCAACCAGACGATCATGCTGTCGCTGTCGATGGTGGTGATTGCCGGTCTGGTCGGGGCCGATGGGCTGGGGGTGCCGGTGGTGCGTGCGCTCAATCAGGTCAACCCGGCGCTGGGGTTTGAAAGCGGTTTCATCATCGTCGTCGTTGCCATCATGCTTGACCGTATGCTGAGAATGGAGCACTGAGCCATGCCTGACTCGGTGGAATTTGATGCCGTATCCATCGTTTTCGGCGACAGGCCGGGGCTGGCCCTGCCGCTGATGGACGCGATGAAGGACCGGGCAGAGATACAGCGAGAGACCGGCCAGGTGCTGGGGGTGCATGATTGCTCGCTGACCGTGGACGCGGGCGAGATTCTGGTGCTCATGGGCCTGTCCGGTTCCGGCAAATCGACGCTTTTGCGGGCGGTGAACGGGCTGAACCCGGTGGTGCGCGGCACGGTGCGCGTTGATGACGGCACGGGTATGGTGGATGTGACCAATGCTGGCCCGGCCACGCTGCGCCGGATGCGCCAGCGCCATATCGCGATGGTCTTTCAGCAATTCGGCCTGTTGCCGTGGCGCACGGTGCGCGGCAATGTCGGGCTGGGGCTGGAGCTGAGCGGCATGGACAAGGCCGAACGCACCGCCCAGGTTGACCGGCAACTGGCGCTGGTGGGGCTGTCAGACTGGGCCGAGCGCAAGGTGGGTGATCTGTCCGGCGGGATGCAGCAACGGGTGGGTCTTGCCCGCGCCTTTGCCACCGAAGCCCCGATTCTGTTGATGGATGAGCCGTTCTCGGCCCTTGACCCGCTGATCCGCACCCGGCTTCAGGATGAGCTTCTGGACCTTCAGAAAGACCTGAAGCGCACGATTATTTTCGTCAGCCATGATCTTGATGAGGCGTTCAAGATCGGCAACCGTATTGCGATTATGGATGGCGGGCGGATCGTGCAGTGCGGCGCGCCAAGGGATATTTTCTCGGCCCCGGCTAATGACTATGTTGCTGATTTCGTTGCTCATATGAACCCGTTGGGGGTGCTGTGCGCCCGTGATGTGACCGAACCGGCAACGGGCGCGCCCCATGTCACCGTCGCGCCGGATGCGGATATTCGCGAGGTGATGGAAAAGGTGGGCGACAGTGGCCAGCCGGTGGGCGTGGTCGAGAATGGCCGGATCATCGGACAGGTGACAAAGGACCGGGTGCTGGCCAAACTGCTTGATCCGAGAAGCGGTTGAGGGGCCGCTCGCATGATGGCCGGGCTGTTTTTCTTGACAAGCCGGGCAGGGATTGCTAGGTTTCTTTCAGGCAGGTTTGACTTCAGAGGTCACTGTCATGTCAACCTGATGCGAAAGCTGAGGGTCTTGCAGACCACGGTAATGGACCAATTCAAAGGCTCGGCTTCGGTCGGGCCTTTAATTTTTCGGCACCCTGTGCTGCCCGAACATGCACTTTCTGGCGAAGTAACTCAGGCGGTTACGTTTCTTATTGCCACTAACCATCCTCGGGTGTGTTGACAGGATTTCCATTACAACACCCTTTGCAAGCGGTTGAAAACAGAAGACCACAGACCAGATTTGATCGCTTTCCAACTCCACAAGCATCAGGTTTTCAGAACCGCCAAAGCTCTTGGACACGAAACTCCATGCGTCTTCCGTCAATGCTTGGCGGATAATCCCCGGAAGTCGCTTCGACATGTCATAGCGGGCGGGGTCAAAGCTGCGCTTTGTGCCGTGGTGATCCAAGACATCATAGGGATCACCATATTTGGTGCGCTTCGTGAAGACATGATTGGAGAATTTCACCAGCACGGCAAGGTCTGTGCCGGGTTCGTATCCCTTTCCCTTCATTGCCAGACCGAAGGTGTCGAGGTGGCTCAGGCTATAAGCTGTGCCGCGAATGTCGAGGGGCAAGTGATTTGACGGAATTGCCAAGCCCGGCTCCTTCACGGCGCACCACCGCCTGATGGCATTAACGGCCCAAGCCCGTCCTAGGTCGGCTCCGGCTCCATCCCGCCTGCGGGTTTCGCCCGCGCCCCGGTTTTCGGGATCGCCGTCACCGACGGGGCGGCGTCGCCCCTGCCCGAAGCATCGTCCTCATCCGGGTCCGGATAGGGCGGCTCCCCGTTGATCACGCGCTTGATCTCTTCACCGGTCAGGGTTTCATACTCCAGTAACCCCTGCGCCAGCCGCTCCCACTCCGCGGTGCGCTCGGCGAGGATGCGGCTGGCCGTCTCATAGCCTTCGTCCACGATCCGCTTGACCTCGCTCTCAATCATCTCTTTCGTCGCCGCCGACACCGAAAAGCCGCCGGTGCTGCCCTGATACCCCTGATGGGCCTCGGCATAGTCGATATTGCCGACCTTATCGGACATCCCGTAGCGCATCACCATCGCCCGGGCAAAGGCGGATGCCTGCTGAATGTCCCCCGCCGGGCCGCTCGACACACTCTCGGGGCCGTATTTCAGAATCTCGGCGGCTTTCCCGGCCATGGTCATGGCGACCTTCTGCTCCACCTCGTCCTTGAAATGGGTCAACTGGTCAATCTCGGGCAACGACACCACCATGCCCAGCGCCGGGCCGCGCGGGATGATCGTTGCCTTATAGACCGGATCGCATTTCGGCAGGGTCAGGCCGACAATGGCATGACCGGCCTCGTGATAGGCGGTATGCTCTTTCTGCTCGGGCGTCAGCACCATCGAGCGGCGCTCTGCCCCCATCATCACCTTGTCCTTGGCGGCCTCGAAATCCTCCATGGTGACAAAGCGGCGGCCCACACGGGCGGCCATCAGCGCGGCCTCGTTCACCAGATTGGCAAGATCGGCCCCCGAAAAACCCGGTGTGCCGCGCGCGATGATGCGCAGGTCCACATCCGGGCCGAGCGGCGTCTTGCGGGAATGAACGTCCAGTATTTTCTCCCGCCCCTTGATGTCGGGGTTGGGCACCGTCACCTGCCGGTCAAACCGGCCCGGTCGCAGCAGTGCGGGGTCAAGCACATCGCGCCGGTTGGTCGCGGCCAGGATGATCACGCCCTCATTGGCCTCAAAACCGTCCATCTCGACCAGCAACTGGTTCAGGGTCTGCTCGCGCTCATCATTGCCGCCGCCATAGCCCGCCCCCCGGTGCCGCCCCACGGCGTCAATTTCATCAATAAAGACAATGCAGGGGGCGTTTTTCTTGGCCTGCTCAAACATGTCGCGGACACGGGATGCGCCGACACCCACGAACATCTCGACAAAATCAGACCCAGAGATGCTGAAGAACGGCACCCCCGCCTCGCCCGCGATTGCGCGCGCCAGCAGGGTCTTGCCGGTTCCGGGGGGGCCGACCAGCAACGCGCCTTTCGGAATCTTGCCGCCCAGACGGCTGAACTTCTGCGGGTCGCGCAGAAATTCGACGATTTCCTCCAGCTCTTCCTTGGCCTCATCAATCCCGGCCACATCGTCAAAGGTGATTTTGCCGGTGCGTTCCGTCAGCAGTTTTGCGCGCGATTTGCCGAAACCCATCGCGCCGCCCCTGCCGCCGCCCTGCATCCGGTTCATAAAATATATCCACACCGCGATCAGCAGCAGGAAAGGCAGGAAGGTCATTATGATCGAGGCAAGGCCCGATTGTTCCTGTTGCTTGGCATCGACGGCCACGCCCTTTCCGATCAGATAATCGGTCAGGTCGGCGTCCCCCGGCTTGATGGTCGAAGACGCCTGCCCGTCGGCGGTGGTGAAGGTCACATGCTCGCCGTCAAGCTCCACCGAGGCAATCCTGCCGCTTTCGACCTCTGAGATGAAGTCGGAATAGCTGACCGCGCGGCTGTTGATAGAGGTGCTGCCGCCGCTGAACAGGTTGACCAGCGCCAGCAGCAGCAGAAAGAGAACGACCCAGAAGGCGATATTGCGCACGTTATTGCCCAAGGAAATACTCCCACATCACGGTTTGAGGCCGCACCCGGCGCGGCACCTGTCAGATCAAGATAGAGATACCACAGGCCTTGTTCAATGCGATAACAGAAAGCGGGCGAAATTGCCGCTGTCAGGGGCAAGCCGGGCGTCCCAGCCGCCTTTCAGCCCGGCAAGCGGTGCCGCGATCAGCGCCGCCCCCTGCCAGACCGCGGGCGAGGCAACCAGCGAGGCGCGCGGCAGGCCAGTGCTCCGCCAGTCCGGGCAGTGTTTCAGCCCCTCCGCCCCCAGTGCCCGAACCGACA
>JPPB01000054.1 GCA_001483205.1 alpha proteobacterium 3107 | reverse complement strand
TTGGGCTCCGCCCGTTCGGCCCTGAAACGGTCCACCGGACCGTTTCCGAGACGGGCCTCACCCCCCCACCGGGGCGGCGCGTTCGCGCACCCCGTGCGGGCCGGACGCGGCCCTTGTCTCTTTCCCGGTGCTCACAGATCACTCGCGACAAGGTGCGACCAATCTCTGCCATATCCCGCGATTCCTCGTGCTCCGGTCCGGGGCCGGTGGGTAGCGCGCCCCGCACCGGGCGTCAATCGCCACCGCCCCCCACCAGCCCGATCATCGGCCCGAGGGGAAACCCGGTGTCATGGCGGCCCTCTTCCGGCGCAAACAGCCTTGACACCTTGCCGTCGAAATAGAGCGCATCCGTCAACCCCAGCCGGTCCCGAAACAGCGTCGCAAAGTCGTGGAAATTCACCGGCTGCTCCGAGATGGCAAAGACCGCGCGTTCGCCCCCCGCATCCGTCCCGACACCATTGCGGATATGACGCGAGCGGGACTCGGGCAACAATCGCGGATGCAGCGCGCCGCCGATCACCACCATCGGGCCGGATTGCGTGGCATAGCGACAGTCGGGCGGTGCGGTGCGAAAGGCGGTTGTCTCAATCACCCGCAGCCGGGTCGGGGTGATGCAGAAGACGCCGTTGGGGATCAGGCCGAAATTGCCGTAACCGCCGCCATCGGTCAGCGGCGCGGTCTGCCGGTAGTTTTCGACATACAGCCCCACCGGGCGGCGGTCCGGGTGATACATGCCCGCGTTCATCGCGAAAATCAGCCGCTCATCCGGGGCGAGGGCACGCTCTACCCCTGTAAATGACCCCAACAGCGCGCCGCCCGCATCCCGGTGCCACAGGCGCAGGTCACTGCCCGCAACGGTGCTGCAAACCGTATAGTCGGCCCCCTTGTGGGTGATTTGCCCGCAGGTGGCAAAGGCCGGGCCTGCGGCCAGCATTGCCCATAAAAGGGCCAGCGCCCGGATCATCATAGGGCCTCTGCATATTGACCGAGACGGGCGGACGGTTTGGCCACTGACGCACCATTATGCGAGACCTCTGCATAAGGGTGCATCGCTTCCCAAATGCTTCGCCCGGTCGCCAGACCGGGCAGCGCCTGCCTGCCCCCCGGCAGGCGCTCGAAACGCTTCAATTTGTTGGAGCGTATGGACTTTATGGAAAGGCCATCGCCAATATGGACTATCGGAAAAAGCGCCCGCCCAGGCAGGCGGCTGCCCGGCTGAGCTATTATGCAGAGGTCTTTATACAGAGGGATCATCATCCGCCGTCCCCGCCCCCGTCAAGGTCGCGGCGAACAGTTTCCCGCTGCAAGAGCTGCCGGGTCTCGTCCATGCGGTCAAAGGTCTCGTCGATCACGAAACGCAGGCGCGGCGCGTATTTCAGGCCGGTGGTTTTCGACACCAGCCTGCGCAGTTCCCCGCTGTTTCTCGCCAGAAGCGCAATCGCTTCTTCCCGGTCCCTGCCGCCAAGGGGCAGGACAAAGGCGGTGGCGACCCTGAGATCGGGGCTGACCCGCACCTCGCCCACGGTGATCGACAGCCGGTTGAGGTCAGGGTCGTGAACCCCGCCCCGGGCCAGAATCCCGGAAAGGGTGCGGCGGATCAGCTCGCCCACGCGCAACTGTCGCTGAGACGGCCCGTCCGCGCCGATATGAGGGTGCCTTGTCATGCCCCCATCTAGGCCCGGTCGCCGCCAGAGGCAAGCGGGCAGACAGGGGCGCAGGCAAGCGGGGCCTTGCAATCCCGCCGCAAACGGCTATCGAATGCCGGGGCGAATGGGTTTGAGGAAAGCGTCAGGGGATGTCAGAACCGGTTCCGGGGATTGTGATTGCGGGTGCGGCGGGGCGCATGGGGCGGAGGCTGATCGGGGTGCTCCGGGACAGCCCGGCGGCCCGGCTTGCCGGTGCGGTGGTGCGTCCGGGCCATGACTGGGTTGGCCGGGATGCGGGCGAGGCGGCGGGCGGCCCGGCCATAGGTGTCAGGGTCAGCGACGATCCGGTGGCGGTGATGGTCGGGGCGCAGGTGGTGATTGACTTCACCACACCCGCCGCCACCGTCGCCTTTGCCGAGCTTGCCGCGCAGGCCCGCGCCGTGCATGTGATCGGCACGACAGGGCTGTCCGGGGACGACATTGCCGCCATTGACCGCGCCGCCCGCCATACCGTCGTGATCCGGGCCGGAAACATGAGCCTTGGCGTCAACCTGCTGGCGCAACTGACCGCGCGGGTGGCGGCGGCGCTTGATGAGGATTTTGACATCGAGGTGATCGAGGCCCACCACCGTCACAAGGTTGATGCGCCGTCAGGCACCGCGCTGATGCTGGGCGAGGCAGCGGCCAGGGGGCGCGGGCGGCGGCTGAGCGCGCTGCGTGAGGGAGTGCGTGACGGCATCACCGGCGCGCGGGCGCGGGGGGGGATCGGGTTTTCCGCCACGCGCGGGGGCGATATTGTGGGTGAGCATGATGTGCTGTTTGCCGGTCCCGGAGAGCGGATCGTCCTGCGCCATGTGGCGACTGACCGGGGGATATTTGCCCGTGGTGCGCTTCGGGCCGCGCTCTGGGGGCAGGGGCAAAAGCCGGGGGCTTATGATATGACGGATGTGCTGGGGCTTCGGGGGTGACGGGGCCTTGTCAAGGTGGCTCTTAGGCGCTCGCAGAGACAGGTTTACCGCCGATACACATCAAGCCGCGCATTATGCTGTTGAATTGCTTGCCCGAGTTCAACTCAACGCGGTTCACTTGACCAAATGCCCAAAAATCTGTGCATACTGGTTTGAGCCGGGCGGATAGTTTGGTCGTCGATGCGCTGTCATGCAGATACCTTTTTGCTGTTTCTGAACCGGTGACAACGGGCTGTGTTTCAGGGGCAGAGATTGACACAGACGACCCGCCAGTCGCCGTCAAAATCCAACCGGGTGACCGACAGAGGCTCAATCCGGTAACGGATCGCCTCTTTGGGCGTCAGCCCCCCGGCCCGCCCGATCTGGGTCGCGATCACCCCCATATGCGCCACGGCAACGATATGCCCGCCGGGGTGGTGCTGGTTCATCCGGTCAACGAATGGCGCAACCCGACGGGCGGCGGCGTTCCAGCTCTCGCCGCCGGGCGGGGCAACATCACCGGGGCTTTCCCAGTAGCGGCGGCTGAGTGCCGGGTCACGGGCCGCCACCTCGTCAAAGCCCACCCCTTCCCAGTCGCCGAAATCGAACTCCCTCAGCGCGGGCGCGTGGGGCAGGCGCACCCGCCCCCCGGCAATCGCATCGGCAGTCTGAACCGCCCGGCGCAGATCGGAAGAAACCACCAGCGCGTCCCTTGGCAGGGCGGCCCCTAGCCGGGCAATCCGGGCGGTATCAGAGAGGTCCGCAGGCACATCCCGCCGACCGGCGAAGGCTCTTTCATGGGTCGGCCCGTGGCGCACCCACCACCATGTGGTCATGCCGCCCCCTCGGGCAACACGCCCTTCAGCACCAGAGGCAGCCCGGCGATGACGGTCACCACCAGCCCCGCCTGTGCCGCGAGACGCTGATTAAGCCGCCCCTGTTCGTCCCGGAACCGGCGCGACAGCGCGTTTTCGGGCACAATGCCGGAGCCGACCTCGTTGGAGACCACGACCACCGGCGCAGGCGCGGTTTTCAATGCCCGGAGCAGGCGCGCGGTTTCGGTGGCGGGGTCATTGCCGGACAGCATCTGGTTGGTGAGCCAGAGCGTCGCGCAGTCAAGCAGCACGATTTCATCGCGGGTGGTATCGTGCAGGGCCGCGGCTGTATCAAGCGGGGCCTCGACCGTCGTCCAGCCCGTGTCCCGGCGCGCCCGGTGGCGGTCCGCCCGCGCCTGCATCTCGGCGTCGAGAACCTGCGCCGTGGCGATATAACGGCGCGGGCGGGCGGTTTGGGTCACCAGCCGCTCGGCGAAGGCCGATTTGCCGGAGGCCGCGCCGCCGATCACAAGGGTAAGTTTGGGCAGCATCTGTCACGTCCACGGGGGGCCGGTCAGCCCTATCAGGCCGCGCGCGACGTTCAAGGGGAAAAGTGTGTGGCCACGCGGCGGGAGTGTTCGGGGCAGGCACTTTGACAGGCAGGCGCGCGCCAATATGGTCTGGTGAAAGACCTCTGCATAATAGCGCGTCAGCGGCCAAACATCCCGCCCGGTTGCAAGACCGGGCAGCGCCCGCCCCGGTCTTGTTAAACTCATCACCCATACCTTTGCCGGACCGGGACATCATGCAAAGGTCTTTGAAAATTCAGCCGCCCCGCCATACCCGCTTGTCAGACGCCGCCCCTGCGCCTAACCTCTGCCGATACCGGACACGCGCCAAGGGGGATGCAGATGCTGACGGGAAAACGTATCTTGCTGATCATCGGCGGCGGGATCGCGGCGTTCAAGGCGCTCGACCTGATCCGCAGGCTCCGCGAGCGCGGCGCATATGTGACGCCGGTTCTGACCGAAGCCGCCGAGCAGTTCGTGACCCCGCTCTCCGCCTCTGCCCTGGCGGCGAACAAGGTCTACCGGCACCTCTTTGACCTGACCGATGAAGCAGAGATGGGGCATATTGAGCTGTCACGCTCTGCCGATCTGATCGTCGTGGCCCCGGCGACCGCCGATCTGATGGCCCGGATGGCAGGGGGGCGGGCGGATGATCTCGCCTCGGCCCTGCTGCTGGCGACCGATACGCCGGTGCTGGTCGCGCCTGCCATGAACGTGCGCATGTGGCAACATCCGGCGACCCGGCGCAACCGGCTGACACTGGCCGGTGACGGGGTGGCGTTCGTCGGCCCTGACGAGGGCGACATGGCGTGCGGCGAATACGGGCCGGGCCGGATGGCGGAACCGGCGGCGATTGTGGCGGCGATCAGTGCGGCGTTTGGGGCCGGGCCGCTGGCGGGCAGGCATGTGGTGGTTACATCCGGCCCGACGCAGGAACCCATTGACCCGGTGCGCTACATCGCCAACCGCTCTTCGGGCGCGCAGGGGGCGGCGATTGCCGCAGCGTT
>JPPB01000053.1 GCA_001483205.1 alpha proteobacterium 3107 | reverse complement strand
TGAAGGGCGTTTTCGGGGGCGTCAGTGCGCTTCTCAGCTTTGGCTCGGTCATGGTTGCGACCCGGCTGGACAAGGTGGGTCAGGCTGCTGTATTGCGCGAAACGTCGATCATTTTCGCGGCGCTGATCGGCTGGGTGGTGCTGAAAGAGACGGTCGGGCCGCGTCGGCTGGCCCTGATGGCGCTGATTGCGGCGGGTGCCGTCATTATCGGGATGGGCGGATAGGGCGTGCGGATGTCGGGCGAAAAGATCAATCCCCTTGTCAGGCTGGGGCTGGACCTCGGGCCGGTGATCGCTTTTTTCGTCGCCTACAGCCTGTTCGGAGAGCGGACGGCACAGATCGGCGGGGCGGAGTATTCGGGCTTTGTCATCGTCACCGCCGGGTTCATCCCGTTGCTGGCGCTTTCGATGTGGCTGCTGTGGCGTCTGACCGGGCGATTGTCGGCGATGCAGGTGATGACGCTGGTGCTGGTGGTGGTGTTCGGCGGGCTGACCGTGTGGCTGAATGATGAGCGGTTCTTTAAGATGAAACCGACGATCATCTATCTGCTGTTCGGCGGGGTGCTGGGGGCCGGGTTGCTGCGCGGGCAGAGCTATCTGCAACTTGTGATGGCCGAGGCGATCCCGCTGAGGCGAGAGGGCTGGATGATCCTGACCCGGCGCATGTGTGTGTTATTTCTGGGGCTGGCGGCGCTGAACGAAGCGGTGTGGCGCACGATGTCCACCGAGGCCTGGGTGACGTTCAAGACCTTTGGGCTGACCGCCGCCGTGTTCGTGTTCTTCATCGCGCAGGGGCGGCTGTTCGAGACCTATAAGCCTGAACAGCCCGAAGAGCCGGAAAGCGAATGAACCGGGCCAGGGGGGGCGCTTATTTACGCCCCCTCAACATCCCGGCCACTCTCGCGCTGCCAGATGGCATTGTCGAGCATCTGCGGGGTCCAGTAGTCATAGCCCCGGCGCTTGTTGAGTTCCCGCGCTGCCCGCTGCACGAGCAGACTGGCCTGTCGCGGCTCCTGTTCTCTTTTGGTCTTGAGTGCCTCACCCACAAAGCGTTGAACCATGCGGTCAGGTTTGACAAGATCATCATTGCCCGCAAGCATCTGAAAATAGTCAAATGAAATTCCGCTGCTCTGGCCGGGTATGCGGAGAATGATCGCCTCTGCCTGTTCGAGCTTGTCCGGCGTCATGTCCTCAAAGGTCTCAATCCCGGCCTGACGCAACGCTTCGGCGAAGCGGCGCACAGCCTCAGCCTTCAGGATGCCGGAGCGTGCCGAGGTGCGTTGCCGATTGCTGTAGAGCTTATCAGCGGCATCTTCCGGCGTCAGGCCATCATAGAGTGCAAGCAGGGCGGAAATGGGATGCGACCCCGCTCCGAGCTCTGCGCGGGAACGAACCAATCGGCGCCAGTCTTGGGGCCAGCCATTGCGCTCACAAAACCGCTCCACGGCAAGGTCGGCCGACTTGGCTCTGACGCCAATCGAGAAGACCGCACCAATGACGCATAGCGGCAGGGAAACATAGTGAAATTCGTCGCCAAGCTCAACTTTGGTCAGCTTGACACGCTCAATGTAATCGGCAAGGCGCTTAACCGGGTTAGTGTCCGGGCATATTTCGCTCATCTGCAATCCCCCCCTGAGACCTCTGTATACCCCCCGTTAACGCTTGCGGATGCGCGGGTCAAGCGCGTCGCGCAGACCATCGCCCAGATAGTTCACGCTCAGCACCGTCAGCGAAATCGCCAGACCGGGCCAGAACACCCGCTCTGGATATTGCTGAAGATAATCCGTCGCATCAAACAACAGCCGCCCCCAGGTCGGGAAATCCGGCGGAAAGCCCAGACCCAGAAACGACAGCGCCGATTCGGTGATGATCGCCGAGGCAATCCCCAGCGTGGCCGAAACCATCACCGGGCTCAGCACATTGGGCAGGATGTGCCGGGTGATGATCCGGGTGTCGGTCGCGCCGATAGACCGGGCGGCCAGCACAAACTCGCGCTCTTTGATCGCCAGCACATCGCCGCGCACAATGCGCGCAGTGGGCATCCACGAGGTAATCCCGATCGACACCACGATCAGGATGAAAATCCCCCGCTCAAGCCCGAAGGCGGAACTCAGCGGCTCCCGGAACAGCAGCATCATCACCAGCAAAAGCGGCAGCAGGGGCAAGGCCAGGAACAGATCGGTCAGGCGCATCAGCGGCCCGTCGAGCCGCCTGAAATATCCGGCCAGAATGCCCACGAACGACCCCAGAAACAGCGCCAGCAGCATCGCGGTAATGCCGACCGAAACCGATGTCGCACCACCGGCCATCATCCGGGCCAGCATGTCGCGGCCCAACTGATCGGTGCCGAACGGATGCGCCCAGCTTGGCCCCTGATTGCGGGCGCGGATGTCAATGCCGGTGGGGTCAATCCCCCACAGATACGGCCCCAGATAGACCGCAACAACAATCAGGATAAACAGAATCCCGCCGATCAGCGCGCCCCTGTGGGTTTTGAACTGATCCCAGACATCCAGCCATTGGCTGCGGGGCGGTCTGGCCGGTTGCGGTGGGGCAGTGATCTCAGTCATAGCGGATCCGGGGGTCGAGAATGCCGTAGAGAACGTCCGCAATCAGGTTGAACAGCACGATCAGCACGGCAAAAATGAAGGTCAGGGTCTGCACCATCGGCAGGTCATTGGCCTGAATCGCGCCAATCAGCAACTGGCCGATGCCGTTGACCTTAAACACCTGTTCGGTGATGATCGCGCCGCCGAAAATCGCCGGGATGCCCAGTGCAATCACGGTGACCACGGGGATCATCGAGTTGCGCAGCACATGGGCCATCACGACGGTATATTCGCCCAGACCCTTGGCGCGGGCGGTGCGGACATAATCCTGATTGAGGTTGTCAAGCATCGAGGCGCGCATGAACCGGCTGAGCTGCGCGGTGATCTGCAAGGCCAGCACCATCACCGGCATGATCATCTGCCTGAGCTGGATGACAAAGCTGTCCCAGTCGGTCACCTTGTGGGTGGTGTCATAGATCGACGGGAACCAGCCCAGATTGACCGAGAAGATGACAATCACCAGCACACCGGAAAAGAACGGCGGCACCGAGAACCCGACCATCGACACAAAAGTGCCCGCCTGATCGAACCATGAATATTGCCGATAGGCCGAATAGATGCCGATGGGCAGCGCGATAACGATGGCGACCAGATAGGCGGTGCCGACAACCCACAGCGTTTGCGGCAGGCGCTGGACCACGATGTCCATCACCGGCGAACGGGTCTGCCACGAGATCACCCGCAAATCGCCCGCAGACAGGGACGTGCCCAGCAGATTGTCGATCAGCACCTGCGGCTCGATCCAAAAGAACTGCACCAGCCATTTCCAGAACCGAACCGGCGCGGGCTGGCCCAACCCCAGAGCCTCGCGCATCTTTTCCTTCACATCCGGCGGGACGGTCAGCGGCACCTGCGCCATCGGGTCGCCGGGGGCGAACTCAAGCAGCAGAAAGATCACCAGAGAGATGAACAGCAGCGTCGGAACGGCAAGCGTCAGGCGGCGGATGGTGAAGGTCAGCATTCAGACGCGCCCTTGTTCAGAGAGGCTTTCGGCGCGGCATAAGGCGACACGCCGGGACCGCGCCCCGAAACGGATCAGGGCGCGGTCTTTTTGCAAGCGGAAGCACAAGGCCACCTGCGGCTCTTACTTCACGCGATACCAGTCAGCCGCGTTCCACAGCTCGCTGTCCCACACATTGAGGATCACGCCGCCCAATGTGTTAGAATGGGCCGACAGACGCCCGCGATGGACCAGCGGGATCATCGCGCCGCCCTCAACGCCCATGTCGTTCAGTCGCCTGCCGATCTCTGCCCGCGCATTGATGTCGGCGGTGGTGGCAAGCTCGGCATGAAGCGCGTCATACTCCTCGCGGCACCAGCGGGACATATTCTCGCCCTGCCACTGGGTATCCGGGCGCGGAGCCTTATCGCACAACAGGTTGCCCAGGTATGATTGCGGATCAGTGCCGTTGAAGGTGTTGGCATACATCTGAACATCGGCATAGAACTTCTGAATAGTGTCCGGCGACCCCGGATCGCTGCCGAAAAAGACCGAGGCATTGATATTGCGCAACTCGGTTTCGATACCGATCTGGCTCCACCATTCCTTGATCAGTGCCTGAAAGTCCTGACGCACGGCATTGGTCGAGGTCTGATAAGTGATGCTCATCGGCACACCCGCCGGGGTTTCGCGCACACCATCACCGTCGGTATCGGCATAGCCTGCATCATCCAGCAGCTTGTTCGCCGCATCAATGTCCTGCTTATCACAGGTGAGGGTGTCCGAATTGAACGCAGCCGGGGCCGGAACCCAGTTGCAGGTCACCCGCCCGGCCTGACCATAGCCGATTTCCACCAGCAGCGGACGGTCGATGGCCAGCGACATCGCCTGATAGACCGCAGGGTCGGTCAGAAACGGGTGCGGATGGGCAGCGGTAGAACGCTCGCCCTCTGCCAGATCAGACGAAGGGTTGGTCTGGTTGAGCATGAGGCGCTCGACCAGCGGGCCGAAACCGGCGACCGGGACGCCCTTGCCGCCCTCTTCCATTTGCGCAATCACATCCGGCGCAAGTTGCAGGTTCCAGGCATAATCGAACTCGCCGGTTTCCAGCACCGCGCGCCCGGCGGCCGTCGCATCACCGCCGCCCTTGAGGGTCAGGGTGGCAAAGGCGGGTTTGGCCGGGTCGCGATAATTCGGGTTGGCCGACATGCTGATCACATCATTCGGCTTGAACTCATCAACCACGAACGGGCCGGTCCCGATGGGGCCGAAATTCTGTTCGGTGCATTCGGGGGCCTTCGGTCCCAGACAATCCGCAAACTGGGCTTTCTGGATGATCGGGCTTTCGCCGCCGACAAACGGGCCATAGGGGAACGGTGTCGGCTTGTCGAATGTCACCGTGACGGTCATGTCGTCCACCGCTTCGACACTGGTCACGCCCTCGAATTTGGTGACCTGCGCGCACCCGCCTTCGGGGTGCATACAGTAGTCGGCAGTGAATTTCACATCATGGGCGGTGAACGGTGTGCCGTCCGACCAGACAATCCCCGGCGCGATTTTCCAGGTGATCGAGGTCAGGTCTTCGCTGACACCACCGTTCTCCACGGTGGGGATTTCAGCGGCCAGATAAGGCACAAGAACACCGTTCTGGTCAAAGCGGGCCAGCGGCTCAACCACCAGAGAGGCCGCCTCGATGTCCTTGGTCCCGCCCGACAGATACGCACTGACGATTGACGGTGCCTGCCAGTAGATGATGTTGACATGGCCGTCCGCGCCGCGCTCGGCAAAGGCCGCAGGGGTCAGGGCCGCACTTGCGACCGCGCCTGCGAGTAAGGTTCTGAGTTTCATTTCACACTCCATGCTGAAAATTTGCACCCGTTTGCATCCGCCGGGAAAGCACCGCTTCGCCCGCGCCGCAAACGCGAATAGCAGGATGAATCATTTGCCGCCCCCGGTTTCATACGCCTTCCTATCGAAACAGAGTTTTGAAAAATTGCAAGCGTTGTGGCGGGCAAAAGCCGCAATCGGTTTGACAGACCCCGCGCCATGGCCTTAGCGTCAGGGGCACAACCGACAGGACAGCCAGAGGAACCATGGGGGCAATCGAGCCGGATCAGCCTATCGCGCGGGTCAGGAAACTACGGGTCACGTTTCAGACCAGAGAGGGGGCGGTGATTGGCGTCGAGGATGTCTCGTTCGCAATCAGCCCCGGCGAAACCGTGTGCATTGTCGGCGAATCGGGGTCCGGCAAGTCCGTCTCTTCGCTGTCGCTGATGCGGTTGATCGAGTTTGGCGGCGGCGAGATCGCGGGCGGTGAATTGCTGTTTGACCGCCGTGACGGGGGAGAGACGGACCTGGCGCAGGCCGGTCAGGACCAGATGAAGCGCATTCGCGGCAATGAGATCGGGATGATCTTTCAGGAGCCGATGACGGCGCTGAACCCGGTGTTTACCGTTGGCCGTCAGTTGGCCGAGGGGCTGCGCGTTCACAAGGGCCTGTCCAAATCTGCCGCCCGCGCCCGTGCCATAGACCTGTTGCGGCAGGTGCGTATCCCCGAACCCGAACGGCGGATGAAACAGTATCCGCATGAGTTGTCGGGCGGGATGCGCCAGCGGGTGGTGATCGCCATGGCCATGGCCTGCGAACCACGCCTGCTGATCGCGGATGAGCCGACAACGGCGCTTGACGTGACCATTCAGGCCGAGATTCTGGCGCTGATGGACCGGCTGAAGCGGGAAACCGGCACGGCGGTGATCTTTATCACCCATGACATGGCGGTGGTGGCGCAGATGGCCGACCGGGTGGTGGTCATGTTCCGGGGCAGAAAGGTCGAGGAAGGCCCGGTTACGGATATTTTCGAGGCCCCGCGCCATGACTACACCCGCGCGCTGTTGGCGGCGGTGCCGAAACTGGGAGAGATGCGCGGCAAACCGGCCCCGGAGCCGATGCGCCTGCTGACGGCGGGGAACCAAAAAACCGCCCCCATTCCCGGCACCGATCAACCGCTGTTGCGGGTGAAGGGCCTGACCACGCGCTTTCCGGTCAGGGGCGGTTTCCTGCGCCGCACGATCGCCAATGTCCACGCGGTTGAGGATGTGTCCTTTACCCTCAACAAGGGGCAGACGCTTTCGCTGGTTGGCGAATCGGGGTGCGGCAAGTCCTCTGCCGGGCGGTCGATCCTGCGGCTGGTGGAGCCGATGGCGGGCGAGATCAACCTTGATGGCGTTGACATCATGGGGCTGGACCGTGGCGGCCTGCGCCGGGCGCGCCAGGACATGCAGATGATCTTTCAGGATCCGTTCGCCTCGCTGAACCCGAAGATGAAGCTGGAGGATCAGGTTGCCGAGCCGATGCGGAATTACGGCACGGAGTCCGGTTCCGGGCTGACGGACCGGGTGGCGCATCTGTTCGACCGGGTGGAATTGCCGCGCGGTTTCATGCGCCGCTATCCGCATGAATTGTCGGGCGGACAGCGCCAAAGGGTTGCCATCGCCCGTGCGCTGGCCCTGAACCCCAGGCTGATTGTCGCGGATGAAGCGGTCTCGGCGCTCGATGTGTCGGTGCAGGCGCAGGTGCTGAACCTGATGATGGAATTGCAGGCGACCCTCGGGCTGAGCTTTCTGTTTATCTCGCACGATATGGCGGTGGTGGAGCGGGTCAGCCACCATGTGGGGGTGATGTATCTGGGCCGGATTGTCGAGATCGGCCCGCGCGCGGGCGTGTTTGAAAACCCGCACCATCCCTATACGCGGGCGCTGATGTCTGCGGTGCCGGTGGCTGATCCGCGCAGGCGGGGGGCTGAGGAGGAGCCGCGCTTTAAGCCGATTCCGTCGCCGATCCATGATGTGGGGTATGCGCCTGCGCCGTCGGAATATGCCGAGGTCGGGCCGGGGCATTACATCCTGACCACCGACAGCGGCTATGAGGATACACGCCCCGCGCCCGGCTGAATGGCCGCGCGCCCCGTGTCATTTGCCCGGAAATGCTTGGTGGAGCCGAGGGGAATCGAACCCCTGACCTCGTCATTGCGAACGACGCGCTCTCCCGACTGAGCTACGGCCCCAACGCCCGCCTGTTTGCGGCAGAAGACGCCCGGGGTCAAGCCCGATCCTTCGCCTTGCCCGAACGAAACGCCTGTCCCCTGCCCCTCTGTCCCGGCACCCCGGCGCGCTACAGCACCATGTGCCGCGCCCGCGCGCCCCGCTCAATGGCCGCGCCATGCAGACGGTCGATATTCAGCACATAGCGGATTTCCGCCAGCATCCGCAGCTCGGTCTCCCGCAGACGCCCATCGGCAGCGGCCACATCACAGGCCAGCGCATAGGCGGTCTCATAGAGCTTTTCCGGCAACGCCTCAGTCACAAGGCCGAAAAGCGCATCCAGACCGTCCTCTTCCTCGAACAGATCGAACACCGTGGCGCTGACCGCCCTCACCCGGTCAAACTCATAGGCGGCAAAGATCGGCAGGTGATTCACGATGCGCTCAATCGTCACCAGTTCAGAGGTGCGGATGTTCTCATCCGCCGCCGATTCGGCGATCATCACCGCAACCAGCGCATCCTGAGGGGAAAATGATGAAATGGTGTCCGTGTTCATCCGGGCGATCTCCGACAGTGTTGTCCGGGCAGAATATTGACGCGCGGGCCAAGGGGCAATAGGGAGTTGCCCGGCCCGGCCACCCCCGGCCCTGCCCGCCCGCGCCCCCGTTGAAAGAAACCGACATGCCCGATCCTCTGGACACCGCCCTCAACTCCAAAGCCTGGCCGTTTGAAGAGGCCCGCCGGATTCTGAAGCGCTATGAAAAGGGTCCGCCCGCAAAGGGCCATGTGCTGTTCGAGACCGGCTATGGCCCGTCGGGGCTGCCCCATATCGGCACCTTTGCCGAGGTGGCGCGCACAACCATGGTGCGCCGGGCGTTCGAGACCATCTCGGACATCCCGACCCGGCTGGTGTGCTTTTCGGACGATATGGACGGGATGCGCAAAGCCCCCGACAATGTGCCGAACCCGGACATGCTGCATGACCACCTGCAACGCCCGCTGACCGCCGTCCCCGACCCGTTCGGCAGGTTCGAGAGCTTTGGCCACCACAACAATGCGATGCTCCGGCGGTTTCTGGACACGTTCGGCTTTGACTATGATTTTATCTCGGCCACCGAGTTCTACGCCTCTGGCCGGTTCGACGACACCCTGCTGCGCGCCGCCGAACGCTATGACGACCTGATGGCGGTGATGCTGAAAAGCCTGCGCGAGGAACGGCGGCAGACCTATTCGATCTTTCTGCCAATCCACCCGGAAACCGGGCGGGTTCTGTATGTGCCGCTCAAACATGTCGATGCCCGGAACGGCACCATCAGCTTTGACGATGACAGGGGCCGGGAATGGACGGTGCCGATCACCGGCGGACAGGTGAAACTGCAATGGAAACCCGATTTCGGCGCGCGCTGGGCCGCCCTCGGCGTCGATTTCGAGATGTATGGCAAGGACCATTCGACCAACACGCCGATCTATGACCGCATCTGCGAAATTCTTGGTGCCCGCCCGCCGGAGCATTTCACCTATGAGCTGTTCCTCGACGACAAGGGCGAGAAAATTTCCAAATCCCGCGGCAATGGCCTGTCTGTCGATGAGTGGCTGACCTATGCCGCGACCGAGAGCCTGTCCTATTTCATGTATCAAAAGCCCAAAACCGCGAAACGGCTGTATTTCGGGGTTATTCCCCGCGCGGTGGATGAGTATCATCAGCACCTGCGCGCCTATCCCGGACAGGACATGGCGCAAAGGCTGGCCAATCCGGTGCATCACATTCACAACGGCGATGTGCCGCAATCGAAAATGGTGGTGCCGTTTTCGATGCTGCTGAACCTGGCCTCGGTTTCGGCGGCGGATGACACGGACAGGCTGTGGGGGTTCATCCGCCGATATGCACCCGAGGCAAGCGCCGACACCCACCCCGACCTTGACGCCGCTGTCGGCTTTGCCGTCCGCTATTACAACGATTTCGTCAAGCCCGCGAAAGCCTATCGCCTGCCGACAGAGGTTGAGCGCGAGGCGATGGAAAGCCTGCTGGCGGTGCTGAGGGCGTGGGACGGCCCGCCGGATGCAGAAGCCTTGCAAAGCGCCGTGTTCGCCGCCGGGCGGGACCGGTTTGATCCGTTGCGGGACTGGTTCAGGGCGCTTTACGAGGTGCTGCTGGGGGCCAGTCAGGGCCCGCGTTTCGGGGGGCTCATCGCCCTTTACGGCATCGGGGAAAGCATCAAGCTGATCGAAGACGGTCTGGCGGGGAAACTTGCCGAGTGATCCGCTCTGCCCCGGCTGCGTAATCTGTTGTATGATATGCAGGACACACGGGGGAAACGGTCATGCAGCGGCTGATCCTGATTGCGGCAATGGCGGTGGCTGTCTGGTGCCTGCCTGCGCGCACGGATGCAGATGAGGCGGTGAACCCGGACATCCGGGCGGTCATCTCTGCCCAGATCGACGCCTTCAGGGCGGATGATTTCGGGCGCGCCTTCGGATACGCTTCACCGGCGATCAGGGGTCTGTTCGGCACACCGGAACGCTTTGGCCTGATGGTGCGGCGGGGCTATCCGATGGTCCACAGACCGGCGGAGCTGCGCTTTCTGGGCCTGCGAGAGGCAAACGGCAGGCTGTGGCAGCGGGTGATGATCCGGGATCAGACGGGGGCGGTCCATATGCTCGAGTATCAGATGGTAAGGGGACACTCCGGTTGGAAGATCAACGGGGTGAGGATTCTGCCGCCCGGCGGGGCGGGGGCATGAACCACCCCATCGCGCGAACGGCCTCATGCGACGCCTCTTTTCCCCTTGGGTCCGGGCAACACTGTGCTAGGCTTACACCGAACAGAGGAGACCCCGATGCCCACCATCGCCACAAACACCCCGCATCAGACGGTCATCACCACCTTTGAGGTCACCCCCGGCACCTGTCAGGATGTGATTGACATGCTGACCGACGCCTATCAGACGGTGATTTCCCGGCAACCGGGGTTCATCGGGGCCGGGCTGCATGTCAACGACGCCCAGACCCGCATCGCCAACTATTCACAATGGCGGCGGCGCGAGGACTTTCTGGCCATGCTGCGCCTTGCCGAAATGCGCGACCGCAACCGCAGGATCAACGGGCTGTGCAAGAGTTTCGAGCCGGTGATGTATGATGTGGTGGAGAGTTTCGGATAAGGGGCGCGCCTGCCTGAGCCTGGGGCGGCGACGGGGACGCAGGCAAAATCGGGGGCGGCTTCTGGTAGGCCCGGAGGGACTCGAACCCCCAACCAAAGCGTTATGAGCGCTCTGCTCTGACCGAATTGAGCTACAGGCCCGCCTTCCTGCCCCGTGCTATCAGACCCGGCGCAGGGGTCAAGGCGGAATGCGGCATCCGGCCCGTTTGGCAAGACCTCTGCATACTGGCGCATCGCTGGCCAAACCGTCCGCCCGGCGGCACGCCGGGCAGCGCCTGCCTGCCCCCCGGCAGGCGCTTATAGACGCCTCAACCTGTTGCAACGTATGAATTTTATGGAAAGACCATCGCCAATGTGAGCTGTCAGAAAAAGCGCCCGCCCAGGCAGGCGGCTGGCCGGTTCGGCCATTATACAGAGGTCTTTTGGCGATGGACAGCGCCCCGCCGCCGCGCTATGGCCCGCGCAACCGCCCCAAAACGGCCCCAAAACGGAACCGCCCGCATGACCAGAGGCAAAAACCGCCTGACATACGCCGATGCGGGCGTGGACATCGGCGCGGGCGAGGCGCTCGTCGAACGGATCAGACCGGCGACAAAGCGCACAGACCGCCCCGGCGTCATGTCGGCCATCGGCGGGTTCGGGGCACTGTTTGATCTCAGGGCCGCCGGTTACACCGACCCGATCCTCATCAGCGCAACCGATGGCGTGGGCACCAAGCTGCGCATCGCCATCGACACCGGGCACCTCGACACCATCGGCACCGACCTTGTGGCGATGTGCGTCAATGATCTGATCTGTCAGGGGGCGGAACCCCTGTTCTTCCTCGACTACTTCGCGACCGGAAAGCTGAAGGTCGGGGCCGCCGCCACCATCATCGGGGGGATCGCCGAGGGCTGCGCACGGGCCGGATGCGCCCTGATCGGCGGCGAGACGGCGGAAATGCCGGGCCTGTATCGCGGCGACGATTTCGACCTTGCCGGGTTTGCCGTGGGCGCGGTGGAGCGCGGCAAAACCCTGCCCGATGGCGTAACCGAAGGTGACATCCTGCTCGGCCTTGGCTCGGACGGCGTTCATTCCAACGGCTTTTCGCTGGTGCGCCGGGTGGCAGAGGCGTCAGGCATCGGCTGGTCCGCCCCCTGCCCCTTCGCGGACGGCACATTGGGCGAGACATTGCTGACCCCGACGCGGCTCTATGTCACCCCGGTGCTGGCGGCAATCCGTGCGGGCGGCGTCCGGGCGCTGGCCCATATCACCGGCGGCGGGCTGACCGGCAACCTGCCCCGCGCACTGCCCGAAGGGTTATGCGCCGAGGTGGACCTGGGGGCCTGGACATTACCGCCGGTCTTTCGCTGGCTGGCCGAAAGCGGCGGGCTGACAGAGCGGGAACTGCTCCGCACCTTCAACACCGGCATCGGCATGGCGCTGGTTGTCGCGCCTGACCGGGCCGGGGCGCTGATCGACCTGCTGCGGGGGCTGGGGGAAACCGTATCCGTCATCGGGCGGGTTGTGCCGGGGGCCGGGGTTGTCTGCAAAGGCAGGCTTTTGTGACAACCCGTGTTGCAATCCTGATCTCGGGCGGCGGGTCCAATATGGCCGCTTTGGTGCGGGACATGCACGGTGACCACCCGGCGCGCCCGGTGCTGGTGGTCTCTGACCGGCCCGAGGCGCGGGGCCTGAGTAAAGCGGCAGCAATGGGGGTGGCGGTGGCGGATGTGGATCATCGCCGCTTTGGTGCGGGGCGCGGCGCGGGGTTTGAGCACGCACTGCAAGCGAAGCTCGAAGAGGCGCGCCCGGACATCCTCTGCCTTGCCGGGTTCATGCGCATCCTGACGCCGGAGTTTGTCAGCCACTGGCAGGGCCGGATGCTGAACATTCACCCGTCGCTGCTGCCGAAATACAAGGGCCTGAACACCCATGCCCGCGCGATTGAGGCCGGGGAGCGGGAGGCCGGATGCAGCGTGCATGAGGTGACGGCAGAGCTTGACGGCGGGCCGGTTCTGGGCCGGGCGCGGGTGGCGGTCGCGCCGGATGAGACCCCCCGGACGCTGGCGGCGAAAGTCCTGCGGCTGGAGCATCGGCTTTACCCGGCGGTCCTGCGCCGGTTTGCGGCGGGCGACAGGGCATCGGTGTGGCTGTCGTGAAAGACCTCTGGATAAAGACCTCTGCATAATGGCGCGTCAGTGGCCAAACACTCTGCCCGGCTGAGCTAATATGCAAAGGTCTTCCTAAGCGCTGCGATAGAGCTTGGTCAGCGAAAACTCGCGATGACCGAGCGCCTCGGCAGCGGTATTGCGGCCATTCGCGGTCCGGCGGATCATGTCGATCAGCGCATCCCCGGCCTCATCAATCGTCATCTCGCGACGCAGGATGCCGGAAACATCCACATCCACATGCTCGCTCATGGTCCGGACGGTGCGCGGATTGGCCGTAATCTTGATCACCGGCACGATCGGGTTGCCGACCACATTGCCCTGACCGGTCGGGAAGGTGTGGATGACCGCCCCCCCTGCCGCCATCAGGGTCACGCATTCCGCCGCCGCCGAGGAACTGTCCATAAAATACAGCCCCCTGCCGGACCGGGGCACTTCTGCCGGGCCGAGGATGTCGATAAACTGCGAACGCCGCCCGATCTTCTCCAGATTCCCCAGCGCCTTTTCCTCAATCGTGGTCAGCCCGCCCTCGATATTGCCTTTGGTGGGCTGGCTGTCCGACAAATCGTCGGTCTGGTGGGCAAATATCACCTGATCCTGATAGGCTTTCCACATCGCATACCAGCGCGCGCCGACCTCTTCGCTGATCGCGCGCCTGCGGCAGATATGTTCGGCCCCGGTGATCTCAGAGGTCTCGCCGAAAAAGCCGGTGATGCCTTCGGGCAACAGCTTGTCATACATGTTGCCGACGGTGGGGCAGGAACCCAGACCGGTGGTGGTGTCGCTCTCGCCGCATTTGGTGGAAATCCACAGCTCGCTCAGGGCGCAGTCCTCTCGCTGAAGCTCGGACGCCCGGTGAACATAGTCCTTCGCCCGGCGCGAAGCGTCCATGATGGTCTTCAGGTCGCCGTTCTGCTCTATCGCGAAACCGCTGACCGGCTTGCCCGTCGCCGCAATCCCGTCAACAACCCGCTGCGTCCAGCCGGGTTCGATGCCGATCACCACACAGGCGGCGACGTTCGGGTTGGCCCCGGTGCCGATCAGGGTGCGGAAATGCAGGTCCAGGTCTTCGCCGAATTGCAGGCGGCCATAGGCGTGGGGGATCGCCAGCGTGCCCTTGATATTGTGCGCCACCGCTTCGCAGGCGGCGTTGGAAATATCATCAAGCGGCAGGATGACCACATGATTGCGCACCCCGATCCGGCCATTTTCGCGCCGGTAGGCCCGCACCGTCAGGTTTGAGTATTTCGATGCCATGCGTCGCGCTCCTTACCAGCGTTTTGTCTTGCAATTATGGGTGTGGACGTGGCCGCCCCGCGGGATGTCGGCGGTGATCCTGCCGATGTCCTCGCCGTATTTGATGGCGGTGTCGCCTGCCCTGAAGTCTTTCAGCGCAATCTTGTGCCCGATGGGAACATCAGCCCCGGCGGTCAGGCGGAAGGTCGCGTTGTCATGGGTGACGCAGACCAGCATGTCGGTGCCTGCGGTCAGGCCCTCGACAACCACCACACCAACATTGTCAGCGTGTTCGTGGACCAGCAGGTGGGGGATTTCGGCCATTGTCAGTCTCCTTGAATGTCAGGTCTCAGGATGATTTTCGGGGCAGCAACCCGGCCCGCCCGAATGTCCCGAAAGGCAGCGGCACCGTCCGACAGGGGCCGCGTCTCGGCCCAGTCCAGCACCCCAAGGCGGCCATCAAACATCGCCCCGGCGGTGTCGCGAAAATCCTGCGCGGTGTAGGTATAGGTGCCGATGAAGGTGATTTCCTGCAAGGTCATGCGGCGCAGATCCAGCCCGCCCGTGTCCTGTCCCAGACCGATATGGACGATGACGCCGCCGGGTTTGACCCGTGCTGAGGCCACCGCGCGGGTTTCGGCAAGGCCCACGGCATCAATGACAAGCGGGAATTGGCCACGGGTGGCCCCGGCAACCCGCACATCGCAGCGGTCGCGCAGATAGGCCCGGCGCAGCGCATTCGGCTCGACGATTACGGTCTCGCCACTCCCCATGGCCTTCAGGGCAAGCGCGGCGGCCAGCCCGATTGCGCCGCCGCCGATGACCACCGCGCGACGGTCCTCTGAAGGGTGCAGCGCCTCCAGCCCCAGCCGCACGGCGTGCCAGCCAACCGCCAGCGGCTCGGCAAGGGCGGCAATCTCGGGCGGCACATCGCCCGGCACGGTGACAAGGTTCCGCCCCGGCACCGCCACCCGTTCCGCAAACGCGCCCTCGCGGGGGGGCATCGAAATGATCTGGCGGGCGTCACACAGGTTTTCGCGGCCCGACGCGCAGGCCGGGCAACTGCCACAGGTGACCAGCGGGTTGATGGCCACCCGCGCGCCGTGCTGCGGGCCGCCGATCACGACACCGGCGGCTTCGTGGCCCAGGATCAGCGGCGCGGGGCGGCGGCTGTCATGGCCGAGAAAGGCGTGCATGTCAGAACCGCAGACGCCCGCGCTCTCGACCCGCACCAGAACCTCGCCCCGGCCCGGCGCGGGGTCAGGCACATCGCGATAGGCCAGCGTTTCGGTGCCGGTATAAACAAGCGCTTTCATTTTGCGGTGAAGCCCCCGTCAAGCATAAGGATTTGCCCGGTCACATATCGCGACGCCTCTGAACACAGGAACAGCAGCGGGCCGTCAAGGTCTGCCGGTTCGCCGTTCCGCCCGATGCAGGTTTGCGCCGCATTGCGCGCCGCGCGGTCCGCGTCATCGAAAACCGCCGCCGTCAGGTCGGTGGGAAAAAACCCCGGTGCGATGGCATTGACATTGATGCCCGCGCCGGACCAGGCCTCGGCCATGGCGCGGGTCAGTTGCGCCACAGCGCCTTTGCTGGCCCCGTAGGCGATCCCGCCGGGAAAGGCCCGAAAGGATTGCAGAGAGGCAAAATGCACGATCCGCCCCCAGCCCTTGTCGCGCATGGACGGCACCAGAAGCTGGCTGAGGAAGAACGGGGCCGACAGGTTGACCGCAAGTGTGGCGTCCCATCCGCCCCCGGTCACGTCATCGGCAGGCTCTCGGGTGTTCAGCCCGGCGGCATGGATCAGAATATCGGGGGGGCCGAACGGCTCTGAAATGCGACCGGCCAGCGCCGCAAGCCCGTCGCGGTCGGCGACATCCCCCTCGACCCCGGCAGAGCGCCCGCCCGCCCCGGAACACCACTCCCGCAACAGCGCGCCCCGGCGGGCAACACCGACAACATCCGCACCCGCCTGAGCCAGCACCGTCGCCGCATGGCGGCCAAGCCCCGAACTGGCCCCGGTGACACAGGCCACCCGCCCCTCGACGCTGAAAAGACCGGTTGCGGGCATCGGATCAGCCCTCTGCGGAGAGGTCAAAGGTTTCATCGGGGAAGTATTTCTTCAGCCGTATATCTGCGGTGCGGGCATGGCCCTCCATCCCCTCAAGCCGGGCGATCCGGGCGGTTGCCTCGGCCACCGGGCGCGCGCCTTCGCGGGTGGCCCGCTGCCAGGTGACGATCTTCATGTATTTGTGGACGCTGAGGCCGCCGGTATAGCCCGCCGCGCCGGATGTCGGCAGCACATGGTTGGGGCCGGACGCCTTGTCGCCAAATGCAACGGTGGTTTCCTCGCCCAGAAACAGAGAGCCATAGCATGTCAGCCGCTCCAGCCACCAGTCAAGGCCCTGCGCCTGCACGGTCAGGTGTTCGGGGGCATAGTCGTCAGCCGTGGCCGCCATGTCCTCGCGCCCCGCGCACAGGATGACCTCGGCATAATCGCGCCACGCCGCCGCGGCGTTTTCGCGGTTCACATCCGGCAGGTCATCAATCAGCAGCGGCACTAGGCGCATGACTTCCTCTGCCAGGGGCCGGTCATCGGTCACCAGCCAGACCGGTGAGTTATAGCCGTGCTCGGCCTGCCCGACGAGATCAGTGGCAACCACCATCGGATCGGCGGTGGCGTCGGCAAGGATCAGGCTGTCGGTCGGTCCGGCAATCATGTCGATGCCAACGCGCCCGAACAACATCCGCTTGGCCTCGGCGACGAACTGGTTGCCGGGACCGGCCAGCATGTTGACCTTCGGCAGACCGAACAGGCCAAAGGCCATCGCCGCAATCCCCTGCACGCCGCCCATGGCCATAATCCTGTCCGCACCGCAGACATGGGCGGCATGGATGATGGCCGGGGCAATGCCGACACCGGGGCGCGGCGGCGAACAGGCAACGATATGCTTGCAGCCCGCCACCTTTGCCGTCGTCACCGTCATAATCGCACTGGCGATGTGGCTGTAGCGCCCGCCGGGCACATAACAGCCCGCCGCACGGACCGGGATCGCCCTCTGCCCGGCGACAAGCCCCGGAATGATCTCGACCTCGAAATCCCGCACGGTTTTCAACTGCGCCTCGGCAAAGCGTTTGACATTGGCGTGGCTGAAACGGATGTCGCGTTTGAGCTTTTCGGGCACCTGTGCCGCCGCCGCCGCAATCGTTTCCGGGGACAGCAGGATTTCGCCCCGGTAGCTGTCGAATTTCCGCGCATAGGCCAGCGCGGTTTCGTCCCCGCCTGCCTCGATCTCTGCAAGGATAGTGCGAACGGCCTGCCGGGTTTCCGAGGCGTCGCTGCGGGCCGTCAGCGGCGCTTTCTTCAGGTATTCTCCGGGCATGGGGCGCAATCCTATTTATAGATGTCGGGCAGCAGGACGGTCGAAATCGTCGGGACATAGGCGATTATCAGGGTCACGATCAGCATGAAGAACACCTCTGTTCCTTTCACGAGAGTCGATTCAGGGCGAATGTAAGCGCTTTCATTGCAAAATGCAAGCGCTTACATTACGGCTATATTGCGGTGCGTCCGGGTTTGGGCTAGTCATGCGGCACGGATGGGTTTACCACCCCC
This sequence comes from alpha proteobacterium 3107, assembly GCA_001483205.1. Taxonomy (GTDB): domain Bacteria; phylum Pseudomonadota; class Alphaproteobacteria; order Rhodobacterales; family Rhodobacteraceae; genus 3107. The sequence goes on along the minus strand of JPPB01000053.1, from coordinate 8,979 downwards.
CAAACCGAACACATGTCAGGACAGATGGAAAAAGCACCAGTCACAGACCCGAAAAGCCCCCGCAGTGCGGTGTCCCCGACGCTGGGGGATGTCGCAGAGCGGGCGGGCGTTTCGACCGCCACGGTGTCGCGATGCCTCAACACGCCGTCCCTTGTCACCGAGAAGACCCGGGAGCGGGTGTTTGCCGCGGTGCGCGCCCTCGGGTATGCGCCGCATTTCGGGGCGCGGGCACTGGCGGCCAAGCGCACCAACACCTTCGGCGCGATTATCCCCACAATGGAAAATGCGATTTTTGCCCGTGGCCTTCAGGCGTTTCAGGAAGAGCTGGAGCACCACGGCATCACCCTGCTCGTCGCCAGCTCTTCCTACAGCCCCGAGCTTGAAGAGCAACAGATACGCAGTCTGGTCGCGCGGGGGGCGGATGCTCTGCTGCTGATCGGCCATGACAGGACGCCGCAAAGCTATGCGCTCCTGGAAACACAGCGGACGCCCTATGTGGTCGCCTGGGTCTATGACGAACATCAGCCGCGGCTGTCGATTGGCTTTGACAACCGAAAGGCCATGCAGGCACTGACGGACCGGGTTCTTGATCTGGGGCATCGTTCGCTGGCGATGATCACGGCGGAACGGGGCGGCAATGACCGGGCGCGGCACCGCTATGAGGGCGTGCTGGCGGCGATGAGCGCGCGCGGGCTGGACCCGCAGGGCCTGCGGGTGGTTGAGACCCCCTATTCCATTTCAAACGGTGCAGAGGCTTTGGGTGCGCTTATGCAGTCCGGCCCGCAACCCACTGCGGTGTTGTGCGGCAATGATGTCCTGGCGGCGGGGGCGTTGTTGGGCGCGCGGCGGCTGGGCCTTGATGTGCCCAAAGACATATCCATTACCGGCTTTGATGATATTGAAATCGCCGAGATCGTCACCCCGGCGCTGACAACCGTTCATGTCCCGCATCGCAATATGGGCAAAGGGGCCGCCCGGCTGTTGGTCGCCTTGCGGGGCGGCGAAGACCCCGGCCCAAGCGTTGAGCTTGAGGCGACGATCAAACTGCGCGAGTCCCTTGGCCCGGTGCCGGGGGGCAGCCCGTCCCGCCCGGCGGGGCCAAGATACAGAGGCCTTTGATAAACGCCACCCGCCCTATGGTCAGAGACCTCTGCACAGGTCTTACGGGGTTCGCCCGTATGCGTTCTGCCCTCAAAGGAGAACAAGCATGACAGATGCCAGCGCACAGGGCTTTGGCCCCGACCTGAACGCTTTCAACTGGGCAGACCCGTTCCGCCTGACCGATCTGCTGAACGAGGATGAGCGGATGCTGGCAGAGGGCGCGCGCGCCTTTGCGCAGGACCGCCTGCAACCGCGTGTGACCCGCGCCTATGCCGAGGAACGGGTTGAGCCGGAGATTTTCGCCGAAATGGGGGCGGCGGGCCTGCTGGGAACAACGATCCCTGAACAATATGGCGGGCTTGGCGCGGGATACGTGACCTATGGGCTGGTCGCGCGCGAAGTGGAGCGGGTGGATAGCGGTTATCGCTCGATGATGTCTGTTCAGTCCAGTCTGGTGATGTATCCGATCCATGCTTATGGCTCTGGAGAACAGCGGGCAAAATACCTGCCAAAACTCGCGGGCGGCGAATGGATCGGGTGCTTTGGCCTGACCGAACCCGACGCCGGTTCGGACCCGGGCGGCATGAAAACCCGCGCCATCAGGACCGAAGGCGGTTATCGGCTAAATGGCACAAAAACGTGGATTTCAAACAGCCCGATCGCAGATGTCTTTGTCATCTGGGCCAAATCCGACGCCCATGACGGCAGGATTCGCGGTTTTGTCCTAGAGAAGGGCATGAAAGGTTTGTCCGCGCCAAAGATCACCGGAAAGCTGTCGTTGCGGGCAAGCGTCACCGGAGAGGTTGTTATGGACAATGTTGAGGTTGGCGAAGAGGCGCTTTTGCCCGGCGCGCAGGGCCTCAAAGGGCCGTTCGGCTGTCTGAACCGCGCCCGGTATGGCATCGCCTGGGGCGTGATGGGGGCCGCCGAAGAGTGCTGGCATCGCGCACGGGTGTATGGGCTGGACCGGGTGCAGTTCGGAAAGCCCATTGCCGGGACGCAGCTTTTCCAGAAGAAACTGGCCGATATGCAGACCGAGATCGCGCTTGGGCTGCAAGCGGCGCATCGGGTGGGGCAGTTGATGGATCAGGGCAAGGCGGCCCCTGAAATGATCAGCCTGATCAAGCGCAATAATTGCGGCAAAGCATTGGACATTGCCCGCCATGCCCGTGACATGCACGGTGGCAACGGGATCAGTGCCGAATATCAGGTCATCCGCCACGCCGCCAATCTGGAGACGGTGAACACCTATGAGGGCACCCACGACATCCACGCATTGATTCTGGGTCGTGCCCAGACCGGTTTGCAGGCCTTTTTCTGACATGGATCGCGCGGCCATCGTCGAGCAGAATTTTCGCACGAAAGTCACGGAAGGCACCTTGCCCGACGGTCGGCCACGATCTGGAAAAATGGACCTCAACCTTCTCAAACCGCACTTCACGGCTTTCGCCATCAAGACAGCACTTGACAAGCACCTGAAGGCCGTTGGTCCGGGTAAGCTCGAAGGTGTTTCGTATAAAAAAGCGCTCAGGGCTGACCAACTTTAGGGCCGTAAATTCTTGGGGGGAGCACAATACTACCCCCTCAACGCTCCGACTTTTTCGTCCACCGCCCCCCTTCCCGCGCCCAGTATTGCAGGCTGCATTCCGCCTCTGCCAGCGCTTTCCACTGATCGCGGGCGCGGGCAACGGCGGCGGGGTCATTGCCGTCGAACAGGATGCAGGTGCGTTCCATCCGCCCCACGTCCTCAGCCGACACTTCCGCACCGTCCACACTCATCAGACAGGCCGCCCCGTTCGGCACATCCGCCTCTGTCGTCAGCAGGATCGGCTGATCGGCATCGAACCCGGTTCCGGCGCGCCCGTGGGGCAGGAACGCCTCTTCCGGGCCGAGCCACAGCCTGTCATCCAGCCAGTCCATCCGTGCGGCGTCCGGCCCGCGCACCACCACCCGCCAGCCCGCCTGCCGCGCCTTGCCCAAAAGCACCGGCAGGGTCGCCTCTAGCGGACCATCGGTCAGGTGATAGAAATAGGCCGCGCCCATCAGCTTTCCAGCATATCCCGGATCAGCCGGTCAAGCGTCCGCACCCCCCAGCCGGTCGCGCCTTTCGGGGCAAGGGCGGTTTCGCTGCTCACACTGGCCACGCCCGCAATGTCGATATGAACCCACGGGACGCCTTCCCTGATGAACCGTTGCAGGAACTGCGCCGCGGTGACCGAGCCTGCGGCCCTGCCGCCCACATTCTTCATATCCGCGATACGGGATTTCAGCAGCTTGTCATAGGCCGCGCCCAGAGGCATCCGCCATGCGCCCTCGCCTTCCTTCCCCGCCGCCTTCAGCAGGGCACCGCACAGCGCATCGTCATTGGAAAAGACGCCCGCCTTTTCGTGCCCCAGCCCGATGATAATCGCCCCGGTCAGGGTCGCCAGATCAATCACGCCCGCGGGATCAAACCTGTCCTGCGCATACCACAGCACATCGGCCAGAACCAGGCGGCCCTCTGCATCGGTATTGATCACCTCGACCGTATCACCCTTCATCGACTTCACCACATCGCCGGGGCGTTGAGCGCGTCCGTCGGGCATGTTCTCCACCAGCCCGACCAGACCCACCACATTCGCCCGCGCCCGGCGCGCGGCCAATGTGCGCATGACCCCGGCGACAACCCCCGCGCCGCCCATGTCCATGGTCATTTCCTCCATCCCCGCAGAGGGCTTGATGGAAATGCCGCCGGTGTCAAACACCACCCCCTTGCCGACCAGTGCGAGGGGTTTTTGCTTTTTCGGGCCGCCGTTCCACTGCATAATGACGACCTTGGACGGGCTTTCCGACCCCTGCCCCACCCCAAGCAGCGCGTTCATGCCAAGGGCTTTCAGCTTGGCCTCCTCCAGCACCTCGACCTTGAGGCCCGATGCCTTCATCTCTGACAGGCGGCGGGCAAATTCGCCCGTGGTCAACACATTGGCGGGTTCGTTGGTCAGATCGCGGGTCAGGAAAACCCCGTCGGCGACCGCCGCCACCTGCGCCGCTGCCGCCGTCATCGCCTTCGGGTCTGAAACCATCATCGTGATTTCTCCTGGCTCTGGCGCGTCCTTTGACTTGTGATCGGTGAAGTCATAGCCGCGCAAAATGATCCCGAGCGACAGGTCGGCGGCGTGTTTCCGGTTGCCCGCCAGCACCAAAAGCGGCGCGGTGCGGCGGGATTTGGCAATCGAGGCCCCGGCAGCGCGCGCATCCTCTGCACCGGGCCGCCGGTCAAGACGCACCACCAGCAGCGCATCCGCCGCCATCCCCGCAGGCCAGGCCAGTTCGCTGACCTGCCCTTGTTTCATTTCGGCGAAGCCGTCCGATTCGACCATCCGCTTCAACGCGCCTCTGGTCAGACGGTTCACCCGGCGCGCGGTCTGGTCCATTTTGCCGTCTTCGCCAAGAAAAACGGCGACACAGCCTTTCCGGTCCGCAATCGCGCCAAGATCGACCTTTTCAAACCGGATGTGAGGGGGGACGGTCATCGGTATCTCCTTCATTGATTTCGGCCATAGGTAGACACTTCGCGCAGGCTTGACCAGATAGCAGTTTTCCCCGCCGGGGAATTGGTCTAGCCTGCCGGGCGGCAAAAGAGGCGCGGCGAACGGACGGCATGACACGATTCGACAGATACATGTTGTCGCAACTGATGATCCTGTTCGGGTTCTTCTCGCTGGTGCTGGTGATGATTTACTGGGTCAACCGGGCGATTTCCCTGTTTGACCGGCTGATCGCCGACGGGCAATCGGCGATGGTGTTTCTGGAGTTCACGGCGCTGGCCCTGCCAAAGGTGATCCGGGTGGTTCTGCCGATTTCTGCCTTCATTGCCTCTGTCTATGTCACCAACCGGATGGCGACGGAAAGTGAGCTGGTGGTGATGCAGTCATCGGGCCATGGCAGTTTCCGTCTGGCCCGCCCGGTGGCGGCCTTTGGCGTGATCGTGACCTGTCTTCTGCTGATTCTGACCAATGTCATTTCACCGGCGGCTGACCGGGCGCTGTCCGAACGGGAACAGGAAATTGCCCGGAACGTGAACGCGCGGTTGCTGGAGGAAGGGCAGTTCCTGCATCCGGCCCCCGGCGTCACCTTTTATATCCGCGACATCACCCCGGCGGGCGAATTGCTGGACATCTATCTGTCGGATGAGCGCGATCCCGATAATCCGACGACCTACACCGCGCGCCGGGCGCTGCTCGCACGGGCAGAGGACGGGCCGAAACTGCTGATGTTCGAGGGCCTTGCCCAGACCGTGACGGCAGAGGATCAAAGGCTGTTCATCACCCGGTTCGACGATTTCGCCTATAATCTGGGCAACCTGATCACCGCAGAGGAGAGCCGGGCACCATCACCGGGGGAACTGTCAACGCCGGAGTTGCTGGCGATGCCGGAGGCGCGGCTGGCCGCACTGGGCTGGGAACGCACGACGGTGCAGATCGAGGTCCATGACCGGATCGCGCAACCGATTCTGGCGCTGGTGACGGCGTTGGCCGGGTTCGCCTGTCTGCTTCTGGGCGGTTTCAGCCGTTTCGGGGTCTGGCGGCAGATCATCATCGCCATCCTGCTGCTGATCGGGGTGAAAACCTTTGACAACATGGTTGCGGATACCGTCCGGGGGGGGGATGGCCTGTGGCCGCTGCTCTATCTGCCGGGCGTTGCCGGTCTGGGGATGGTCGCCCTGATCCTGCGCCTTGCCGACAGGCCCGCCCTGCTCGCCCGGTTCTCTCTGTTTTCCCGACGAAACGGGGCCGCCGCATGAAGCTGCATCTGTATTTCGCGCGGCGCTTCCTGGTCGCCTTTATGGGCGTTTTGGCCGCCCTTTCCGGCATCGTGTTCCTGATCGAGGTCACCGAACAGGTCCGTCGTTTCGGGGGTAAAGAGATCGGGCTTGGCCGGATCATCGGCCTTTCCGCCCTGCATGTGCCCGAAACACTCCATCAGATACTGCCACTGGTCACGATACTGGCCACACTGTGGTTTTTCCTGACCATGGCGCGCTCGGGCGAACTGATCGTGACCCGCGCAGCGGGCCGTTCGGCACTAAGCGCCCTTGTCGCGCCCGCCGCCATTGCCCTGCTGGCCGGGGGGGTGGCGGTTGCCGCGCTCAACCCGATTGTCGCCGCAACGCTGAAGGAATACGAAACCCGTGCGGCGGAACTGGCCAGCGGAACGGCGCGCACCCTGTCGGTTTCGGAAGAGGGCCTTTGGCTCAGGCAGGGCAACCGGGACGGGCAAACCGTCATTCATGCCCGCTCTGCCAGTCTGGACGGAACCCGGCTGATCGCCGCGCGCTTCCTGGTTTTTTCCGGGTTCGGCACGCCGGTCCGCAGGCTGGAGGCGGAAACCGCCACCCTGACCGTCGGCGCGTGGGAGCTTACGGGGGTGAAGGACTGGCCGCTTGCGGGCAGCGCCAACCCCGAGCGGGACGCCACGCGGCATGAGCATCTCCTGTTTCCGTCCGACCTGACCCGTGAACAGATACGCGACAGCTTTGGCGCGCCGAACGCCATCGCCATCTGGGATCTGCCCGCCTTTATCGACAACCTGAACCGGGCGGGCTTTTCGGCGCGGGCGCATAAGGTGTGGCTGCAAACGGAACTCGCCCTGCCGCTGATGCTGGTGGCGATGGTGATGATCGGGGCCGGTTTCACCATGCGTCATACCCGGATCGGGCGGACCGGGCTGATGGCACTGGCGGCAATCCTGCTCGGGTTTGGCCTCTATTTCATCCGCAATTTCTCTCAGGTGCTGGGGGAAAACGGCCATATCCCAGTGGCGCTGGCCGCCTGGTCCCCCCCGGTCGCGGCGATCCTGATGGTGCTTGGTCTGCTTTTGCACCTGGAGGACGGATAATGCGGTTTCCTGCCGTGCTGATGGCGCTTGCGCTTGCCTGTTGCCTCGCCGCGCCCGCCGCCCGCGGGCAAGAGGACACCCGGCTGGTGGCCGACGAAATCCGCCTGGAAAACGCGCAAATCCTCATCGCAGAGGGCAATGTCGAGATTTTCCACAAGGGCGCGCGCCTGACCGCCGCCAGAGTGCGCTATGACCAGCGCACCGATCAGTTGTCGATCACCGGGCCGATCAGGCTGACCGACGGCGGGCAGACGACCATTCTGGCCGACAGCGCCGCCCTGTCCGCCGACCTCAGATCGGGGCTTCTGACCGGCGCGCGGCTGGTTTTCGACCGCCAGCTTCAGGTCGCGGCGGCAGAGATCAACCGCACCGGCGGGCGCTATACACAGCTTCACAAAGTCGTGGCGACAAGCTGTCGGGTCTGCGAAAACAACCTGGTGCCGCTGTGGGAAATCAGGGCCTCGCGCATTGTCCACGACCAGGAAGAGCGCCAGCTTTATTTCGACGGCGCGCAGTTGCGGGTGATGGGGGTGCCGGTGTTCTATACGCCGCGCCTGCGCCTGCCCGACCCGACCCTTAAACGGGGAACCGGCTTTCTGATCCCCGACCTGCGCAGCACCTCGCAACTCGGCACCGGGGTGAAACTGCCCTATTTCATCAGGATCGGCGATCACAGAGATCTGACCCTGACGCCCTATATATCCACCTCTACCACCACGCTGGAATACCGCTATCGTCAGGCGTTTCGGGCGGGCGATGTCGAAATCAACGGCGCGGTTTCGGATGATGACCTCGGCCCCGCCGCCGGGCTGCGCGGATACCTCTCTGCCGATGGCCGGTTCGACCTGCCGCGGGGTTACAGGCTTGCCTTTGATGGCGAATATGTCTCGGATGAAGCCTATATGCTGGATTACGGCATTTCCGGCAAGGATCGGCTCGACAGCTCGGTATCGCTGACCCGCACCGGGCGGGATGCGCATTTCGACGCCGCACTGATACACTATAAATCCCTGCGCGCCTCTGAGAACAGCCGCGAAATTCCCTCGATCATCGCCACCGTCACCCGGCACACCCGGTTTGAACCCGCGCTTGTCGGCGGCAGCGCCGATCTGGTTCTTGACGCGCTTGGCGTCTATCGCCGCTCTTCCGTGCTCGGCGATCAGGGGCGGGATGTGGTGCGGATGAGCGCGACACTGGACTGGCGGCGCGACTGGCGGCTTGGCAACGGCATGACGGCGGGGCTTCTGTCCGGGGGCAGGCTCGACTATTACGGCACCCGCCAGCGCGCCCCGTCCGAGGAAAACGGCCTGTTCGCAACCGGCACAATCGGGGCAGACCTGCGCTGGCCGCTGGCAAGAACGCAGGCCAACGGCGTCCGGCATCTGATCGAACCGGTGGCGCAAGTGCTGTGGACAAGCGAAGACAGCCTGAATGTCGCCAATGAGGACAGCACCCTGCCGGAGTTTGACGAAGGCAACCTGTTCGCCTTTTCCCGCTTTCCGGGCGCGGACAGGACCGAGCGGGGCCTGCGGGCCAATCTGGGCGCAAGCTGGACACGGATTGACCCTGCCGGATGGTCGCTGTCTCTGACCATGGGGCGGATCATCCGCGCCGGGGGCAGCACCCCCTTCACCGCAGGCTCCGGGCTGAATGGCGCATCGTCCGACTGGCTCGCCGCCCTGCAACTCGACCTGGCCGGAAACCTGACCCTTGCCAGCCGGTCACTGTTCGGGGATGATTTCGACCTGACCCGCAGCGAATCGCGCCTGTCCTGGCAGGGCGAGCGGCTGAGCCTGGCAACAACCTATATCCGGATGGACCCTGCGCCTGCGCAAAACCGGCCGGAAGTGTCGGAATGGACATTCACATCCGGCCTTGATTTTGGCCGGGGCTGGCACGGCAGGGCCGACTGGCGCTATGATCTGGTCGCAGACCGGGCCGCACGGGCCGGAATCGGGTTGGAATACCGGACCGAATGCGTCAGGGTCGCGCTTTCCCTCT